>CAYWZD010000001.1:0-66604 GCA_964462755.1 uncultured Victivallales bacterium
GAGACACTCGCCGCCCATGCCGGCGACAAATTGCTCCGCGGGCTGACCAATGTGGCCACCGGGACGGGAGAGATTCCCCGTCAGCTTATCATTTCATACAGGGAGCACAATTCGATTTCGGGACTTCCTGCCGGCTTATTTACCGGTTTGATTATGACAATTGCCCGAACCCTATACGGTGGATTCGAAGTCCTCTTGTTTCCGCTTCCGATTGATGGTTCCTACGCCTCCATGATTACCCCGGCTTATGTTTGGGGTCCCATAACCTCTGTTCCGAACCATCCTCCGAAGAATCAAAAGACCAAGGAATAAGAATATAAAAACATATATGCGGAAACAACTTTTTCACCTTTATTGAAGTCATGGTGGTTGTCATTAGCATCGGGGTTCTTGCCTAAAATCCATATTTTCGGCGGGGTCCGAACTTTTCGCCCATTTGATATTCCCTGATTGCTGTTTGGTCTTGGGCTTTACTTTTTCCCGAGCAAATCCCGGGCGTTTCTCTTTTTCTCGAAATACTGACTTTTTTCCGGCTCCATCCGCTGCGCGATGACCTCCCTTCCTTCCGACTTGTATTTTCCCGCATAATCCAACAGAAATTTCGCTTCCACTTGCTTGGCTTTGAGCGACGCGGGCTGGATTCAAAAAAACGAATAAGTTTTTTCATTTGCTCATGGCATCGAACATTCCGCAGGAAAGAAAATTTCTGGCGGAACTGCTCTTGTCTTCAGGGATTATCCGGAAGTCGTGCGGAAACAACGGTTCCGAAACCGTATTATTCTTGAAGGATATATTCCCGACGTGCTCAAAATGGAATGCGAACCCATTCGGGTTGTGGGGGGTGAAATCCCGGTTGAATTGAATGCGGTTTCCTTCAAAAAGAAGATCATTCACCGATTTTGCATATAACACCGGTTTGTCGAATACATCGAAAACGTTGTTTCTGATCTGGATTCCGGAATGATAGAAGAAATCCCCTGGATTCTCTCCGGTCTCCGGAAGAAGGGTGATCGCCGCGTTCGGATAGCGATGGGAGGCGGCCAGCAGCGGATTGCGGAAACGGTTGTTCCTTATGAGGACCGACCGGCACGGACCGCTTTCAAACCATTGCGAACAGTCGCCGGCGATCAGGATCGCAGGTCCCTGCACATGGTCGAAAAAATTGTCCTCACAGACGATTCTTCCTGAAGTGCTGAAGAGCGCGCCGCGCGCGATGTTGTTCCGGACCGTATTTCCCCGGAAAATGACTTCATCCGGAACATTGGACAGATTGTCGAGAGCCAGGGATTCCACCGGGGACGAGTACAGTTCTGGAATCCCGGTTTCAAACTGAATCCGGAAAGAGCGGACCTCCTCGCCGCCGAGCGGGTTGATCGAATGAATCCGGACATTTCCGCGAATCGTCCGCAGACTTCCGGATTCGACCAGCGCAAGCGTGTCGCCCGGTTTCCCCCACGGAAATCCCCATGTATGGGATGTCATGAAAGACGCTTCCACGGTTCTCGGATCGATGATCTTCCGTATCTTCAGATAGATTCCGTGTACGTTGATCGCATCGTCCGACATGGCCTCGTAAAAACCGTTCTCCGAAACGATCCGTCCCCGGCAGCAGGAGAAATGGGTGGCGTCTGCCTGCGTGGAAAAACAGCGCGGCCCCCCGTTCTCTCTGCCCGGACAGACGGCAAGGCCGGAAAGGAAGATGTTTTCCGAAAACTGGGCCAACACCCCGATTCCGAAGGCAAAATGGATTTTTACCTTCCGTATCGATGAATTCAGGGAACGATCAATGAAAATTCCGGGTGCGGGACGGGCCGCCGAACGGAAAACCAGATGCTCGTGCGACCGCACCGGAATTTTCCATCCCGTGAACTCCACGATCCCTGGCCCTGTAATTGCGGCTTGTTCATAATTCAGGGGAACTCCGGGGAGATTCCAGGCGGGATGCCCGTTCTCATCGAAAACAAGTGCCTGAAACATCCGGTCGGAAGCATGTCCCTCGTCCGTAAAAATCAGACTTTTTCCATCCGCGCCGACCTCAAATTTCTCTCCGGATGAACTCTTGCAGACAATATGTTCTCCGTCGGAATCGTTTTTCAAGACGGAAAATGCATGCAGTGTCGGAAAGGTGAAGTCTACGCTGAAATTTTCCAGGGAACAGCCGGAACAAGCGATTACGGCGACCGGCAGAATTCCGCCATGAAAATAAAATGAGGAGCCTTTTCCGTCGATTGTCACGTTGCGGAGATTTTCCAGAAGAATCGCCACCCTGCGGGATTTCTCCTGAAAATGGTTGGAGATGAAACAGGTTTTCTCAAAAGCGCCCTCTTCAAAGAAATCATACCGTCCCGGAGGAAAAACGATCCGAACCGGCGAACTGTCCTTCGGAAGGACGTCGAGAAGCCTCCTGAACGCCGGAACGGCATTCATGCCGGTTCCGGGACCGATTCCGAAAGAATCCAGGGACAATACGGTTTCCTTCATGGATGTTCCATCCTGCATAAAACCGACCTTACCGGAAAGTGGTGGTTCCGTAGAACCAGTCGAGATAATTTTTCAGCCATTGAATCTGTTCGCGGTGATCGTGACGGCAGAACCATCCGTTTTGGAGGATCACCCAGCCGTCGATGTTTTTCCGTTGGATTTCCTCGGAAATCTTGCGGCACTGAAGCTGGAGTTTGTCCATGGGGATCGGATCGCCGTAATCCTCTCCGTAGTTGTGGATGAAAGTGCCTTGAAGAATCGGTTTGTTGAAAAGGCGTTTCATCTTGAGGATATCCGGATGATAAGATGCGCTCCATGCATGTTCGGTGGAAACCCAGATCCAGTAGCAGATGCCGTCAAAGAAATCCGCATAAGGGAGGATGACGTTCTGGTCCTGGTGGTCGTAGCGGACCACGAAGAGTTTCAGAGCCGGATTCCTGCTTTTGAGCTCCCGCTGGATGGTTTTCAGTTCCGCTACCGTCATGTTCCGGCTGGGACCGATGCCGTCGTAAAAATCGTCGATGATGGCGCCGCAGATATTGGGATGCGTGAGGGAGAACCCGCTGAGCGCCTCCGCCGATTCGAGATACTGCCCGTGCGTCAATCCACAGAGCACGTTTTGATACTTGGAAACATACTGGAACCTGTTGTCGTGAAGGGCGCCGATGTCAAGGGAAGAGTCCATGTATACGATGTTCTCCGCCTCCAGATAATCGGCGGCCGTCTCGATGCTGCAATGCGTCGGACGATCCACGAACGGCATTTCCGAGGGGATTTTGTCCAGAGTGTATCCCCACACCCACAGATTGCTTTTTTTCATCATGAGTCCATTTTCCTGTCTGCGTTTGTTTATGGCCGGTTCTGAAAGGGAGGAACCGGAATCCGGATTCCCGCCGTCAGAATCATGAAATCATTTTTCCCGAGTCTGACTCGGCCGCCGGGGCATTCCTCGCCCGTCTCGGCATTGCAGAAACGTGTCCCCGGAGCGAGGCCGAGTTTCTTTGCATCTGCGGTGAAGGCAAAATGTTTTTCTTCGCCGGAATTGCCGAAGATCAGCAAGACCTTCCCCGGACGGCGGTACGTTGCGAAAGTCACCCCTTCCGGGACTCCGGCGATCGCCCCGTCCGTCTCATAATAAGGAACGTATTTGCAATCTGGTTCCCAGATTCGGAATGCGGCGAGGATAGCGTATGTCCGGTAGAGCGTGGGACGGTGCATCCCGGCATCCGGCGGCATTCGAAGCCACGGTTTGAGATCGTGCGGAAGCATCACGGACAATGCGCTCCGGGTGAGCTGTTCGAAAGTGCCGCCATCCCAAGTTTTCTTGTCGATTTTGTTACGGACGATTCCGTCCAGCACGACCCCTTCCGTCCCGATCTGGGTGCCGAGCGATTCCGCACGGACGAAGTCATCGGGGAACCGCTTCTGGAAAACCTCTTCCCCGTAATGGTCCTCCCAGTCAAGGGTGCTGGTCGCGAAAGAGAAAACCGGAACGATCAAGGCATTGGTCATATGAACCTGAAGGAATCGCGGATTCAGGCCTTTTTCATACTGCATGACAGCAGCGCGTTTAACCAGTTCCCGCATCTGGAGAAGTCCCGTCTGCGCGTGAAGGATTCCCTCCTCGTCCACTTTTGCCGCCGTATCGGGGTTCCGGCAGGTGAAGAAAAACATGTCATCGAAGTAAAGTCCTTCCAGCCCCGCATTCAGTTCGTCCCGATAAACGGCAAGGATGTAGTCCATATAGCTTGGGACATAGAACATCCGGCTGGCTCCGATGTAGTGGGACGGCTGGGAAATCCATTCGGACTTGAAATACTGCACGCCCTCGTCCTTGTATCCGGAAAGACTCGGATCGGAATATCTGACCGGCAGCGCGGGGCCCTGGAGAATTTTCGCGTCATGGATATAACTTTTCCGGCAGGAAAAATACCATCGGACATAGCTTTCCCTGCCGACATCCGGCAGATCGGAATACTCTTTCGACACCTGATTCTTGTGACGATCGTCCCATTTCATTACTTCATTTTCGATTCCGATGTCCCGCCCCGTTTTATATTGACGGACCACGAAACGGTACAAATCCCAGTCATCTTTGTAAGGACGCCGCTCCCATGTATTGGCGAATCCCATTGCCGGAGCATGAATCACGCAGATTTTCTTCATGTCCGGAAGGGCATTGGAAAAATAGGTCTGAAAATATTCCCTCCATTCGCCGCGATACGTTTTGACCGGCGTCGCATGGAGTCCGAAAGCCAGACGGTGCCCGTTCCCGAGCCGGACCGGACGGTTGATGAAGTCCGCTTCCAGAAACAGCTTTCCCTGTCGCCGGACAATCCGGACGGCGGGATCTTTTTCCGACAGTTTCATCCCGTAGGAATCCTGAAAGAAAAGACTCAGTCCGCGCTTTTCCGCTCCCAGCCACACATACGGGACAAACTGGGGGAGGACCGTGAGTTCGCCTTTCAGCGTCGGACGGTGCAACAGGGTTCCGTCCCAGACGGTTCCCTGCCCGCCCGGCACTTTTCCGGACGGATTCCGGCGGATGGTGTCCGCTGCGATCACGTGAAAAAGCGGCGCTTCCGCATCCTCCAGAGGGATGACCAGAGTCAGCTTCTCCACCACTTTCCCCGCCACGTTTTCCAGACACAATTCGTTCCAGTAGAATCCGTCATATTCCAGCCGTCCCCTGGATGTCAGCGCCATCCCCTCCGGAGAAACCGCCTTCGATTCGATTTCCGCACAATAGCCGTCGCCCCGGACCGTAATGGCGGGAACTTTTCCTTCCAGACGGTAATTCTTCCCGCCGACCCGCAGTTCGTAATGCATCGGCTCCGCGAGCATTTCCCGTCCAAGACACTGAAGTGACTTGAGAAGTCCGTCTCCTCCAAACTCGTATCTCCGCAGAATGACTTCAAGCGCATTGTTCTTGCGGACGATTCCTTTGAATGGAGGAAGAATGATCTCCTTCTTTCCAAACGAATTGTTCTGCCACGGAAATGTTTTCTTTTCCAGAACCAGCACATTTTCGATGATTTTCCGCTTCCCGTCTTCCATTTCGAAACACAGCGATACGGGATACCGTCCCGCGACGGGCGGAGTCCGGATCATTCCATTCCAATCGCCGTTTTTCTTTGACAGCGGATCACTTTTTCCGGCGCAGAGGGCCGTTACGCTCCGGACTTTCCGGTTCCCGGGGACGGCCAGATTGAGCCGGGCCGAATTCATGGAAGGATACTGGAAGCATTGACCGAACCCGAATTCCTTCAGATCGAACTCATGGCTCGGAGGAATCAGACCGGAGGTGCTGCCGCGCTTTGCATAAAAACAGCGATGGAAAAACATCCGGCCGTCGGCGCAATCCCGGGCCGTGACCTCCAGCGAGTAGAGGTTACGCCCGTTGACGCCGTATTCAAACGAGAGCGTTCCCGGTTTGGAAAACGTTCCGGATGCCAGTTTCAGAATTTGACCGCTGTCGTTCCTTGCGGCATGCTCCTTGAGAACAGCGTCGACACGGATTTTCTTCCCGGGAGGCAGAAACCCCACCCGGATTTCCGGAGACCAGAAACCATCCTGTATATTTCCGGTCCGGACAATCTGGACGGCGGGAGTCTCTTTCCGGAGATTGAATTCCAGCAGGGTCGAAGGATGAAAGTAGTTGGAGGTCGAGTTCAGGGCGGATGCCCCGGTTCCGGACCAGTTCCGTCCGATATTCATCCGGATTTTCTCCGAGGGAGAACCGATGGACTTGCGGGGAATGCGGAACTCGATCTCCCACCACCCGCTTTTGGCTTCACTGCCAATCCTCAGTCCGGGACAGTCCCATGTCAGGTCAAACGAATGCGGAACCCGTGTGAATCTCCGGTCGAAAACGACCCCGCTGCTGTTGGCGATGATGTGATATGCTGTATTGGAATCGGAATCGCTCTGAAGGACCAGTTCAATGGAGTCGTCGCTGTAGACATCCCCGTCCCGCTGCCGTGCGGCCGAGGTCAAGCCTCCGCCCGGATCGTTGTTCTTCGCCATGCTGCGGACCGCCACATACAGATTCTCATCATCGGCGCAAAGATAAACATATCCCTCTTTTCCGCTGAGCAGCAGCCCGTCGAAAAGCTGCACAAAACCAGTGGTGCAAAGACTTTTCGACCATTCCCCCGGACGGATTGCGCCGTCTATGACGGGAGCCTCTTCCCGTCCGATCAGCGGAATGTCCGTGAAATCGGCGGAAAGAATTTTCCCCGCCCCCGCCCAGAACAATAAAACCAGCATCCATGCGGCTTTTTTCAAAGGAATGCTTCCCATGTCTCAGTCCCTGTCCCAATAGTTGTTTGCGGCCCCGGAATTTGTGGTTTTCCCATTGTCGAGCACCCCCGAATAATAACTGATTCCGAGCTGTTTCTGATTCGAGGCGTTCCCCTCCGCCCAGAGAATGTTGCAGGTTCGCCCGTGGCGGTAAAAGGGGATGTTGTCGTTCGTGGGCGGATTCGTCTGCCAGGAATAAGCGATATACCACCCTTCCTCCCCGGTGGAACTCCCCGTCTTATAGGCGGAATCCACCAGCAGGACAGTGGCGGACGGTTTCCGGATATTCTGTATTTTCGGCGGTTTGATCTGTCCCCACGCTCCGCCGTAGTAGGAGGTGAACGTTCCGCCCAGATAACAGGCGTTGTATCCGTAAATTCCGCCGGTAAAGCTCTCCACGCTGATCCGGTTCCCGGCAGGGTCCGACGGACAGCGCAGCATGTGACGCGTGCTTTTCCAGTTGACCGGTTTGAAATATCCGAGCGCCAGCAGCATCTTTCCCCAGGGATACTGGGTGGTCAATACCGAATCGTGTACCGGAGGAAAGTAGTCATTCTGGTCCCCGATATACTGATGCATCACTATTCCCGCCTGTTTCTGGTTGTTTGTGCAGGCAATCGTCTGAGCCCGGATTTTCGCCGCATTCAGCGCAGGAAGAAGCATCCCTGCCAGTATCGCGATGATTGCAATAACGATAAGAAGCTCTATCAGCGTAAAACTGTTCCCGTTTCGTTTCATGGTTTATTCTCCTTTTTCCGTGATTGAACATCTGAAATCGCTGAGCGTCACTTCCGAACCGCTCCTTACCTCCATATAAAGAAGCATCTTCGCAATTCCTTTTCCTCCGGACACCGCTTGCAGGGGCATGGCGATTTCCACATTTTTCCGGACAGACGACACCGGAAGCCATTTTCCGCATACCCCCAGCGGTTTTCCGTTCTCCGTATAGAGATAGGCCCCCGCGGAAAACGATCCTTTTCCGGAAACGTCCGCTCTGATTTTCAGCAAGGCGCCTTCCCGCGCGGGAAAATACTGATAAGTAAAAACAGCACAGGCTTTTCCAGCCGGGGTCAGTGTGATTCCGGGATTGCCGTCGACCATGACCGGCGTCATGCTTCCGAGCGGCTGGAAACTTTTATCGGGATTCAGACGCCAGCCCGATACACAGCCTTTTCCATCCGCGGTGAAACGGTTGTCGACTTCCAGAAATTTCTCCCCCGCGGCAAGGCTGAACATTCCCGCCGCGAAAATCACTGCCATAAAACTTCTCATACCGTCATCTCCTCCTTATTTCTGCCGCTGTTATTCCGGGAACAAGGAAACCGCCCCGGTTCCATGCAGGACTCCCGTACAATGAAGTCCGGGACCAGTTTCCGTATCATGACCTTTCTTTGCTCCGGAAATTCCAGCGTGTTCATCAGCATTCCGACCAGCCTCTCCGAAGCAATATCCGGATTGATTCCATAAGTGGTAAGCGGAGGCAGCATCAGCGGAGAGTCGTCCGTGTTGTCGAACCCGATCACGGAGACATCTTCCGGGATGCGGAGTCCCGCCTTCGCCAAGGCATGATACAGGCAGAACGCCACGTTGTCGTTGTGCGCGATGACGGCCGTGATTCCCTTCGCTTCGGGGGAACGGAAAAAGTTCAAGGCGGTCTCCATGATCGTCCGTTTTTCCGATATCCGCGGAATGAGTATCTTCGTAAGACCGAGTTTCCGCTTTTTCGCATACCCGTCGGTAAAGTCGCACCGGGGGCCTTCCGCCACGCCGAGATAGGCGATTTTCGTGTGCCCGAGTTTCTTCAGATAATCGATGCTGTTCCGGACGGAGAATTCCACATCCACGGTCACTGTCGAATTCTTTCCGGACGAATCGCCCCATACAACATAAGGAATCCCTTCCGTTTCCAGGGAAGCGTGCGCATACCAGGAGATGATCCCATCCACATTCTGGGAAAAGATTCTTTCCATGACCTCGTCGATTTCGTCATCCGCGTGCCAGAAGGAAAACAGCGGCATATATCCGTGACTTTGCAGGGATTTCTGGACCGCCAGAATCATCCGGGAGTAGTACGGATTCACCGGTTCCGGCATGGCAACCCCGATGGAGCCGTGCTTTTCCGTACGGAGAGCCTTTCCGAAAAGATTCGGACGATAGTTGTTTTCTCTGGCCAGGTCGCGGATCATTTTCTGCCTGGCAGGAGAAATCCGTCCGTCGGCTTTCCCGTTCAGGACAAGGGAAACGGCGCAGATGGACATCCCTATTTTCCCCGCCAATTCTTTGATTGTGATTCCCATGCGCAAGCCCTTCAGAACGTTAAACGTTTAATGTTTTTAATTAAATTATCGTTCATTTTTCATTTGTCAAGGTTTAAAAATAAAAAAAACAATTTTTTTGCGAAAAGCCAAGGGAAAAAGACAATCGCCCTGCATATATCAGACCCGAATACAGCCTTATCATTTCACAGTCACATCTTCCGAAAACATTTCGGAATCTGAACGCCCATATGCGGGACCGCTTTGGAAAATATAAAGCATTCCAAGTTCAGGTGTATTAAGATTCGACCTTTTTCCAATTCGGATAGGAGTTCCGCAAGACCTGATGCAGGGTGTCCGTTGATACGGCGGAGAACGTCTTTGTGATCGGTCAGTGCGTTGAGGTCCATGTACGGGCCAGGCTGCCCCAGACTTTTATGACTGTCATTCTGACAGACCATGAAAAAAGTTCGAGAAAGCTTTTTTGCAATCGGTCGTAATGTTTTGTCAAAATTCAGGAAAAAGCAGGACTTGCCCAGCGTTGATTTTCAGCGGGTAGCAAATTGACTCGTTGACTTCATGCCATTTCCTCTCGGTCGGAGAGCGATGGCTTTTTGCACCCCAAGGTTGGATTGTGAACGTAACACGTCAAGATTTTTAGTCTCAAAACGGCGAAAGTTTGACCTGGAGTCCGAACGGAAAAACGGATGTCCGTCCGGGATACGAACCGTTCGGTAAACCATGATGTTTCACCGGTTGATGAAACGTTAGCCAACGGGATCTGCCTGAGATTCCTCTTGGTTTTTTGAAGACATCCGATTCCCTTGAAAATGTGGAAAGAACTATTATATTCCTTCTATATCGGGAGCGGTATTAATGCAGAAAGTCACAATCAGCGATGTCGCACATGAGGCTGGATGTTCCAAAGCCACGGTTTCCTATGTGATCAATCGGACACGGCCGATCAGCGAACAAGTGCGAAAAAAAGTTCTGGATGCGGCGGAGCGTCTTGGGTATCACCCTTCCGGAAAACGGAATACACCGCAGAGACGTTCCATTGCCCTGCTGGTCCGCGGAGATTTCCGGGTCGGGGACGAACCGGCGTTTACATTTCATCATGAGATTCTCCGCAGAGGTTATATCCCGCAGATTTTCATGTGCGGACCGGATGTGGAATCCTTGAAACTGGTACTCGCCGCGATTGGAAACGACCGGAATGTCGCCGGCGTCATCAATGCCGTCCCGACGATTGGAAGCTTGAACCTGCTGAAATATTGCCGGGAACTCCCTTCTTTTGTCTTTGCACGCAACGGATGCATGCTTTGCTCCGTCCACTGCAATTATACACATCGAATGCGTCTGGCGCTTTCGCATCTGCATTCCCTCGGACACCGTAAAGTCATATTTTTCATAGACTCTTCCACCGTGGATAAGCCGCAGATGATCAGCAATATTACATTTCTCCAAGAATATTCTCAATCGGTTGAAATGGGAACGCGAATTGTAACACATCCGGAACAGCGGGACAATCGGGCCCTTTTCCCGAAGCTGGATAAAGTATGGAAGGATGGCTTTACCGCGGTTCTTGCATGGAATGATTTTTTTGCCGAAATGATATACCAATGGGCTTATGAACGGAACATTCGAATTCCGGATGCTCTGTCGATCCTGGCTTTCTGCGATGAATTCAGGGCACAGGGATTTGCTCCGCCGCTGACTTCCGTGCAGATTCCGCTCGAGAAGCTCGTGCATTATACCGTGGATGCGCTTCTCGCACGGATCGAAGACCGCAAAACGGAAGAAGTCCTTCTGCATCCTTTCCTTTCTCCCGGTGCCTCCACCGGTCCCGCATTGAAAAAACATTGAACGAAATCAGATTCTTTTCCATCTCCCCGCCGTTTTCTTGAAACCGGTTCGCTCCTTTGATATTTTATTTCTTCAAAGGAGCGGTTTCCATGAACGGAATCATTACTGAAATTCAGCATGGGGCGGTGCATGACGGACCCGGCTTGAGAAGCGTTGTATTCCTCAAGGGGTGCCAGATGCACTGTTTCTGGTGTCACAACCCGGAGACAATTTCATCCGGGCGCCAGCTCTCTCTCGACGAGTTGAAGTGTCTTGGATGCGGACGATGTTTTTCCCTCTGTTCCGCACACAAACTTCTTGACGGACGACACCGGATCGAACGGGAGCTCTGCAACGGCTGTTTCCATTGTGTACAAGAGTGCCTCTCGGGAGCGCTGAGCATTTGCGGATGCGAAATCTCCGTCGATGAAGTTATGAATGACATTCTTGACGACATGGTGTTTTACAAGGAATCCGGCGGAGGAGTTACCGTTTCCGGCGGGGAACCGGGATGTCAACCCGGATTTACGGCGGAAATTCTGCGTCGCTGCCGCGAAAAATGGATTCACACAGCCATCGAAACCAACCTCGGATATTCACTCTCCGTCCTTGAAACGCTTACCGCCGATTGCAATCTGGTGATGGCGGACTTGAAGCATATCGATCCGCAAAAACACCGTGCCGGAACAGGATGCGACAACCGGCAGGTAATGGAAAACCTCCGTTCGTTGACGGTGCCGCTGATTCTGCGGACTCCCATCGTTCCCGGATTCAACGATCATTCCGAAACCATCCGGAAGATCGCGGAATTCGCGGCGGGTCTGGACACCCTCGAATATTATGAACTGCTGACCTATCATCCACTCGGCCGCGGAAAGGCCGAATGTCTTGGAATGGCGGAGCGGACAACGCGGCTGCCCGCCCTCCGGAAGGAAACAATAGACAATCTGGTGAAAGCCGCTTCCGAAACCGGAGTGACGCTTTTCCTCAATGGGAGCCCCATTGCAAAATGAATAAATTTGAACTCAAAAAATATGCCGGACGAATCGAACGTCTCGTGACGAAAAAAAAAGAACAGGTGCTGGAGAAATACCGCAGGATCGGAAAAGCGGATGAGGATGACTATGGGTATGTCCTTCCACCGGAGGAGTTCGTAAAGAAGTTCCGTTTTCCGGTCGTCGATGAAAACGGTTCGTTCCACGGGGTTTCCGCATGGGCGAAAAATTACCGGGCTTTGCTGGAAGCGCATCCGGTTTACGTCGACCCCGACGACGCACTCGCGGGACGCTGGATGTTCATGATGTCACGCATGCGCGCAGGCTATAAACTCTCGCTTGCGCCGTTTCCTGTGGATTACTCGTTTCTGCATCACGATCAGGAACTTTACGACTTGACCCACGGGATCGGCAAAGACGCCCATTTTGCACCGGACTACCGGATCGGACTCGCTCTCGGATGGGGCGGTCTGGCGCGAAAAGTGGAAGTGTCGCTCAAGATGCACAAAGACGATCCAGAAGCCGTTGAGCTGCTGAATGCCGAACTGGAGGCGCTGGCCGGAATCCGCAACTGGATTCACCGCACGGCAATGGCGGCGGACGGCGAAATGCGTCGCATCAACCTCAAACTGGAAACCGATCCGCCGGAAACACTCCGGGAGGCGTGTCAATGGATCGCATGGTTCAACATGGCGTCGCGCACCTACAACCGCGACGGCGCCGGAGGACAGCTCGACGAGATCCTCCGTCCGTATTATGAACGGGACATCGCCGCCGGACGGATCGACGACGAGGATGCCGTTTTTTACATCGCGTGTCTTCTGCTGAACGATCCGCACTATTACCAGATCGGTGGGCCGGACCGCGACGGCGAGGATCGGACAAGCCGTATTTCATATTTGATTCTCGAAGCCGCCCATGCACTGAAGATTTCCTGCAATCTGACGATCAGGGTCCATGACAGAATGGACGAAAAACTGTTCCGGCGCGGAGTGGAAATCCTGTTGGAAGACAATCTCGGGTATCCACGTTTTTCCGGCGACAACGCATTGATCGAAGGGTTCATGAACAACGGATACCCCATCGAGCTGGCCCGTGAACGGATCGCTCTTGGATGCAACTGGATGAGCATTCCGGGACGCGAATATACGCTCAACGACACCGTTAAAGTCAATATGATGAAAGTTTTCGAAGTCGCGTTCGATGAATTTTCAGAGACAAAGAATTTTTCGCTCGATCTCCTTCATGAAACCTATAAAAAACATCTGGCCCGCGCCGCACTCTGCATCGCCAGGGGGCTTGATTTCCATCTGGCGCACCAGTATAAAAACGAGCCTGAACTGTTGTTGAACCTGCTGTGTTACGGCCCGATCGAAAAGGGACGGGACGCCTCGCACGGCGGCATCGAGTTCTACAACATGTGCTGCGACGGCGCGGGACTTGCCGTAGTCGCGGATTCCTTCGCCGCGATTCAGACTCAGGTCGTCGAGAAAAAGAGGATTACCTGGGAACAATGCGTTGAAGCCGTTCACAGCGACTTCAAAAATGAAAATGGAGAAATGATCCGCCGTCTGCTTGCGTCTTCCCCGCGCTTCGGATGCGGAGGGACCTGCGCCGACACATGGGCGGTTACACTGACGCGAGACTTCACGGAAGCATTTCCAAACATCCGTCACACGCCGGAGGGACATCTGATCATTCCGGGTCTTTTCTCGTGGGCGGATACGCTCCGTTTCGGAAAAACAGTCGGTGCGACTCCGAACGGCAGACATGCCGGAGAACCGTCGTCGCACGGGGCGAACCCGTGTCCCGGATTCCGCAAAGACGGCGCGGCAACGGCCGTCGCAAAAGCAGTCGCCTCGGTCCAGTGCGGATACGGCAACACCTCCCCGCTCCAGCTGGAGATCGATGCCTCATTCGTGAACTGCGGGAATCCGGTCGAAAGACTGATGGCGTTGTTCATCGCGCACTTCAAACTGGGGGGTACGCTCATCAACGTGAATATCGTCGATGCGAAAACACTCCGGGCGGCACAAAAGGAGCCTGAAAAATTCCCAGACCTGATCGTACGTGTGACGGGGTTCACTTCCTATTTCATCATGCTTTCTCCCGAATTCCGGGATTTTGTAGTCAAACGCATCATAGAGGAAAAACAATATGCGTAGTCAGTCAAAATTGCGGGTGGCCGTCATCGGCTGCGGAATGATCTATGCGGAACACATGCAGGCTTTCCGGGAATTGGCCGACAAAGTCGAAATCGTGGCGGCTGTGGACAGGGAACGGCGCTGTCTGGACATCATGCGGGACCGCTGGGGACTGCCGGAAACCTCGTTGTTTTCGGACTGGAAAACGATGCTTGCCGAGGTGAAACCGGATGCGGTGGACATCTGTCTGCCGAATTACGAGCATTTCCCAGCGGCCATGGATGCCATCGGAGCGGGTTGCCATGTCTATTGTGAAAAACCGCTTGGAATGAATGTTTCCGAATGCGAGCGGATAATCGACGCAGCCAAAGAGAAATCGGTAAAACTGGGAGTCGGGTTCCAGCAGGAATACAACCCCGGTACCGAAATACTCGTCAATGCCCGGAATGCCGGGTTCTTCGGCGACCTGCGGTATGTTCACGGTTCGCTCCTGCGCCGCCGCGGGACCCCGAACTGGGGCACCTATTGCCGACACGAACTCGGAGGCGGACCGATTCTCGACATTGCCGTTCATCTGCTGGATGCCGTCACCTACGTCTGCGGCAGACCGGAGCCGAAACGCATTACGGCATCCTGCTTCTACGGAGAAGGGAAAAATCCATGCAGTGTTTTTTGCGGCACTCCGAACTGGAACAACCACGACTACAATGTGGAAGACCTTGCCGCCGCGCATATCACATTCGCGGACGGTCTGGTCGTCCAGCTGGAGACCTCCTATGTCAACCACATCCGGGAAGACTGCGTGTATGACTTCAAATTAAGCGGGGCCAAAGGCGGCGCCTGGTGGCAGTCCGGAAAAGCGCCGGAACTTTATGCGGATATGTTCGGGGCAATGATGAATATCTCACCGGCGTTCATGCCCTCGCAGGGACGTCCGGAAATGTTCCGGAAAAAACTCGACAACTGGGTGAATGCCTGCCGGACGGGAAGCGAACTTCTCCTCCCCGGTGAAGTCGGCCTTTACATCCAGCGCATCCTGGACGGCATTGCGCTGTCGGCAATAAAGAAGAATGAAATCGAACTCAAATAACCTCTTATTACGGAAAAAAGCATTATGAAACTCTCACAGTCTTTCGGCGATGGAATCCACGACGATACCGCAGCAATTCAATCCATGCTGGACAGCCGGGCGTCCTTTGTCTATCTGCCTCCTCCAAAGGCGCATTACCGCATCAGCAAAACGCTGGTTTTGCATTCCGGCCAGGAATTGAAACTGGACCGTTTCACCCTGATCAGGCTCGCTCCGGCCAGCAACTGTCTCATGCTGACGAATGACGACTATGCGAACGGCAACAGGGATATTGCCGTTTCCGGCGGCATCTGGGATTGCAACAACCGGGAACAAGCTCCCAATTACCAGCTTACCGGACGGGCCCATCCATCCACCCCGGACAAAAAAGTACCGGGCGCCCTCTGCGACTTCCAACAGCCTTATTCTCCCGATCTTTATCATGGAATCGCATTCCTTTTCATCAATGTCGAAAATTTTACCATGAAGGAACTGACATTCCGTGATCCGGTCACTTACGCTTCGCAGTTTGCCCGTCTGCGGTATTTCACAATTCGAGACATCTTTTTCGACTACCGGCATTGGAATCCGGCACCGAACAACATGGACGGAATTCATCTCGACGGAGGATGCCGTTTCGGAAAGATATCAAACCTGAAAGGGACCTGCTATGACGATCTGGTCGCGCTGAATGCAAACGACAGTCTGAATGAATCCCCTTGCCAGGGACCGATTTCGGACATCGAAATCGACGGCATTTTCGCCGAGAAATGTCACAGTGCCGTCCGGCTCCTGTCTTTCGAGGCGCCCGTCAAACGGATCCATATCCGCAACGTTTACGGCACATTCTATCGCTATGCCATCGGCCTTACGCACTGGACCGGCAGCGGCCGAGGCGTTTTCGACGATATTCTACTGGAAAATATTTTCATCGGAAAAGCCATTCCGCGCAAGGAGGATTTCAATACGCCGATGCTGCCGGAATACCCGCCTGTGTTCATTGAACGCGGGGGAGATATCGGACGGCTCGACATACGGAATCTGCGGCGGGAGGAATGCACCGTGGCGGTTCCGACCATCGAGATCGAAAAGGACGTCACGATCGATCGGTTGGCAATTCGGGATTCCGGATGTAAAAACCATTTGCCGAACCCCTTCGATTTCCTGGTCAACAATGGAAATATTAAGCATCTGGTTCTGAATGAAGTCTCGCTGTCGGACCCCCATGGAAAAACGCTCGCCGGAAGCGGAACCGTTCAAACCTTGCAGAGCGATGGAGACTGACGACGTTTCAGATCACCGTTTATTCTTGAATATCTCAACAAAAATAAAGGAAATGCAATCATGAAAAGACTCAATGTCGCCCTTGTCGGGTGCTGGCATCCGCATGTTCCCCGTTACTATCCGATTCTGCAGAAACGTCCGGACACAGCCCTGACTTGTGTCTGGGATTCATCCGCCGAACGCGGGAATGAATGGGCGAAAAAACTGGAGGTCCCGTTTTTTGCGGATTATGATGAACTGCTCAAACGTCCCGACGTCGATGCCGTGTGCATCGTCGCGGAGACAAACCGTCACGCGGAACTGATGAGGAAAGCCGCCGAGGCAGGCAAACATATCTTTACGGAAAAAACGTTCACGATTACGACCGAAGAAGCCGCGGCCGTCCGCGAGACGGTCATCAAGAACGGCGTTAAATTCGGCATTGCCTACATTCGTGCGACAACGCCCGCATTTGTGCTCGGCAAACAGCTGATGGACGCGGGATTGCTCGGCGAAGTCAACATGGTCCGCATCCGCAACGGCGTCGATGCCTCCAGAATGAACGATCTGCCGCCGGACTGGTTCGACAGAAAAATCGCGGGCGGCGGAGCCTGGATCGATCTGGGATGCCACCAGATGTATCTGATGGACTGGATGCTGGGAGAACCGCTGGACATTTCCGTCAACGCGATCCGTTATTACGGCCGGGATGTGGAAGACAACGTCTGTGCGGCGGTCCGTTTCAGGAACGGGACTCTCGGAGTCGCGGAGTCAACCTGTTCCACGTTCTATTCTCCTTACATGTTCGAAATCTACGGACGGAAGGGCTCTTATATCTGCCGCATCGATGCTCCGGAATCCGAAATACAGCTGGAAGCGGAAAACCTGGAAAAACTCAATGCTCTTCTGCCCGGAATCCGGCGACAGGAAAAAATTCTTGGAGGAACCGTCAGCAATGCATCCGTCAACTCGCTTTTCGGGGCAAGAGCCGTTGTGCAAGTGCCGGTTGCCGAATTGCCTCAGGGGAAGGAACCGATCGAACTCTGGCTGGATGAAATCCTTTACGGCAAGAAAAATCCGTTCGGCATCGACTGCGGATATCGTCTGACACGACTGATGGAGGGCGGCTGCCGTGCCCTTGCGGAAAAGCGAACCATAACGTTTTGAGGAGCCGGATGAAATCTGCCGCGATTCTTTCTGCCGGAAGTCTTTTTCTGGTGTCGCTTTGCGCCCTTGCTGAGCCATGCACGTCACAGCAGACAAAACTGCTGGAAATGCGTATGAAGTCGCTCCGAATGCAGCTCAACCGTGCCATTTTGAAACACCCGGAAGACTATTCCGCGGACCGGAAAGAACATGCACTGAAAGATCTTGCCGAAACGCAACGTGACTGGCGGATGGCAAAAGAGTGGACCCTGCCCGCGCCGGAGTTCACCCTTCCCCGCCTGCCCCGGGCGCCGATCATAGACGGCCGGGCGGAAGAAACGGTCTGGCGTTCGGCACGCGTCTGGCGCGGCAGTTTCCCCTGCTCTTCGGACAGGCATTCCGAGGACGGAACTGTCTGGCGGCTCGCATGGCATGGAACTTCTCTTTACGGCAGCGTATTCTTCCCCGATCGCGACATCACTTTTTACAAAGGACGGCAGGGCGAACCGCGGACACAGAAACGCATCTGGCAGGGGGATTGTCTGGAAGTTTTTATTCAGCCGGATGAAAAAATTCCCTATTATGCGGAATTTCTCCTGCGTCCCGACGATACGGCATGGGTTCTGGATCACGTTCTGCCGGAAAGCGGGTTCTGGACTACAATCCATTTCCATTTTCAGACGGAAGTGCGGGTCGCAGGACGAATCGTTGACGGAGGGTATGAACTGGAGTTCGGAATCGATCTCGCCGGCCTCGGTTCACGCTGGCGCAGACAGCCGCCCGGACGCGGGGAAACTCTGCGGATGACCATGGTCCGCATGAATCTGGATCTACGGCATCAGGGGGATCAGCCCCTTCAAAGTTCCTTTTATCCGCTCCTGCATTCCGGACACAACATTTTCGGATATGCGTCAATGGTTCTTTCCGACGCGGCGCCATTGAAAAATCATTGAACAGAAAAACTTTTTTTCCTAATAGGAAGAACGCGTATTGTAAAAAAACTGTTTCCTGCATATAATTATATCATGAGGATGCATTGCAGCCTCCGGCATTCGAAAGTTTTGTATGGACTAACGGGGGGCCGTTCAAAACATCGTAGTGGAAAAGGGTGATTTCATGTAAACAGGAGGCACCAATGGAATTGCAGACATACAGGGGAAGGAAAGCAGACACTTGAAAACAGACTTTTTGTGACTTTCCAGGAAAGAAATGGATTTGAGCGGCAATATGGGGCCCGCTTTTAGAATAGGTTTTTTCAGAAAAAACAAAACATTTGAAATTGGTCCAACAAAGAGAGAAGGAAACGGAAATGAAAAATGTCACTGCGGCAAACCAAGGAAGACACGATCGCGGCAATTTCACTCTTATAGAACTCCTCGTTGTCATCGCGATCATTGCGATTCTCGCCGGGATGCTGCTTCCCGCACTGAACGCGGCAAAGGAAAAAGCTCGAACGATATCATGCGTAAGTAATAAGAAACAGGTCATGATGGGTCTTCTTTCCTATGACTCGGATTATGGCTATATTCCTTTCTATGTGAGCAGCAAAAGATGGAACCAGCATCTGATCAACTACAGAAACTCGACCAGTTTTCCCGCCCCCGGTTATGTTACATGGTCGGCACTGCTCTGTCCCGAAATGGTGGCAAAAGGAGTTTCCACAAAGCCGACGACCATTCAGGAAATCACGAACAGCGGTTGGTGGGATTGGGGAACTTTCGGAATGTGGGAACCCTTCGGAAATTCAGCGGGAGAAACGATATTTCAAACGGATCAGGAGCCTACGGTCGGCGCCATTTATCAGCGCACAAGCGTCACACAGGTATTCAATCTGAAGAGGGCCAAGAAGATTTCCGATACCTATATCCTGGCGGATGCCGCAAAACTGAATGTGCTGAATAAGGCCTTGTATTATTTCCGGTCGAACGGGTATGTGGATACACTTCTGCATACAGCGCATTCCAATCTTTCCACAGTGGCGTTTTTAGACGGGCATGCAAAAACAGTGAGCCCTCAGGAAGCCAAAAGGACCGCCACCGGATGTCTTTTCTATTTGGACCGTGCGTATGTCAGGAGGAGCACTCCCTGATTTTTGAATATAGCCGACTCAAAACTCCATTTGCAAAAGGTCATAACATGAAATACAGGATTACGGGATTATTGTATCTGCTCACCCTTTCCCTCTTGGCTGACATCCGCATCGACAAAAATGCATATTCTCTGCGAATCAGTGACGATGGAACCAGATTTCTGGGGATCACCGGAAAAACCACGGGTGTAACATTCGCTGAAAACGCCGAGCTTTGGGAGATGCAATTCAACAACGGCATGAAACTGAATGCATCGCAGTTCATGAAAGCGCCCTTCAACGGCAAATTCTCTTCTGAAAAGACCGGCGACAAACTCACTTTGCACTACACCTCTTCCGCCTGCGGATTCGAGATCGTCTTCAATTTCCATGAAGAGGCATTCGATTACAGGGTAATGAACCTCAAAAACAGAGAAGCTTCCGTCATGATGATGGCGGTTCCGGCACAGCTGACATTCCCCCTGAACAACATGAAACGTTTCCTGTATCCGACGCAGGCCAACTGGTCCATGGGAATCTGTTTCCTTCCATCGTTCTTTGAAAAACGCACCGAAAATGATGCCATCTACAAACCTGCCGACGCACCTTTCAATGGCATGCGGAAGCTTTTCGACAGCAAGAACATTCCGCTGAAAAACAATGAATACAAGCAGAAGGACCGCGCGGTCCCGGCTCGCTTCGGCGAAACGTTCTACAATGCTTCGGAAAAGTCGGAAATCCTGAAGAACGTTATTTTCAGCATTTCGAAAAAGCAGGAAAAAAAAGGAAGTTTTGAACTTGAATTTCTCTGTCTGCAGAATAATTCCAATCCGCTGCTGGCGGCAACACAATTCGGCGGGAAAGGGTATCTGTTCCAGATGTTCGCCTCGAACCAGAACGCGGAGCAACGCGTTCCGGGCATGCGGACAATTTTTCAATGCACCGTGAGCGCGCTTCTGCGCCATTCTCCGGAGATGTTCAAAGGAAAACACATTGTCCTGCTTGATTATCCGAATATGCCGAGACTCATCACCGGATTCGATCCGGTTTCCAACAATCTTCATGAGTGGAAGGAAAATCTAAGCGCCTTTTCAAAGAAATTCAACATTCCCGTAAAGTACGCAAAGAATCCGGACGAAATGCGCGTGGCCCTGAACGATGATTCCGTCGGACTCATCGTCAATCCATACGGCAATGTCTTTCCTTCCGACGAACCGGCAAGATTCGCCGCGGACCTCGAGTCCGTCAGAAAATATGTCAAACGCGGCGGGATCTGGTGGGAGGCCGGTTCCCAGAGCTTCGACACGCTGATCAGGAAACTTTATTATTCCGAATATGACCGTGAGGCGCGTTATCCCTCGGCCGCCGCGGACTATGCCTGTGCGGAATATGCAAACGGTTCGATTGCCATGTTCGGAATTCAGCCGACCATGCGTTTCCCGTATGACCGCGAACGCGCCGCCATTCCGGCCTCCTATGATTTGAGAGGCTCGGACCAGGGCGCCGCTTTCACTCACCGCTGGGTATTGTGGGCAAACAGTGAATCGAAACGCCCCTGGGATTCCTCCCCCTACCGCATCAGCTTCAAGTATAAAACGCCTCGGGAGGGGCTGGCCGCTTATGAAAAGACGCTTGAACTTCATGCCAAACTGACGGATAAAGTCAAACCTGAAACTCTGGATAAGCTGAAAAGCGCCATGCTGGTCTGTATCTGGCACGAAACCGCCGCGGACAACATCAAGTCGTTCAAGATCATGCCTCCAAACAATATTGCGCACTTCATCGGCGCGCTGGCGAGCCGTTTCGACGCCAATTATCCGGAACATCTGCCGCCGGACCCGAAATGGGGAACGCTTGAGGATCTGCGCAATATGGTTGAGGAGGGACACAAATCCGGACATCTTCTCATGCCCTACACAAATACGACATGGTGGCTGCCGCATGAAAACGGAACGCCGTCTCCCAGCCAGCAGAAATGGATGAACAAAAAAGAGGAGGTCATGAAATTAACCGTCGCCGGAACTCCTGAATTTCGGCGGGGGCGTACCGGGATCGGCTGGGCGCTCAACTTCTACCACCCTTACGTTCAGGAAGCCAGCTTGAAAGTCACCAAACAATTTACCTCTTACGGCTGCGATATGATTTTCATGGACGAAATGGGGGGCCACCCGTGGACATATGACTTCAGCCCGCGGGAACCGCGGCCCGCGACGGCGCTCGACGGACGGATTTCCATGTGCTGGGACTCCTCGAAGGTTCTGCCGACCGCAACGGAAGAAGGCCATGACCGTCTGTTGAACTTCAACACCCTGTTCTGCGGCGGCACATGGAAGACGTTTCCCAACGGCAATTTTGAAACACAGCGCTACGTGCATCAATACCGTCCGCAGGACTGGCAGTACTGGCCGGTTTTCATCTATCTCGGACATGACAAAGCCCTCTTCACGATTCATGATCTGCTGGTGCGTTATGCGGGATTTGAAGAAATCTCTCTGGCCTTGTCGCTCGGGTATAAAATGAAAGATGTCTTCGGATGGAGGAGCCCGGAATCCCGCCTCGATTGGCTGCACTATCTGGATGCGATCCAGAAAACGGTCGCAAAAGAATACGAAGGGCAGTCCCTCCTGAAATTCGTCTATCCGTTTGAAGCGGAAAAGCTCCCATACAGCAATCAGGTGGTCTATTCCGAATTTGCCGGAGGTGTGCGCATGATCTGCAATCACAGCGACAAGGAAGTACCTCTGAAAAACATCGATCTGCCGTTCCCCGCAACGGAACTTGAATGGCTGCGCGGACAGTCACTCCCGCCATACGGCTTCTATGTCTCGACCGCCAACGGGAAATGCGCCTATCTGAATCAGAATAAAAACCTCTTCGGATTTGCTCTCGCCATGGAAAAGGGAACATACCGCGGAGTCTTCTTCACCCGTTCAAAAGAGTCCGTCTACACACTGCCGGACACCCCAGCATGGCAAACCGGATCGTTTGCCGGGAGCTCCGGGAAATTGAATATTCACCGACGCGGGGGACGCCTGGAATTCACCGTTCCCTTTGCCGGCACTCCGGAGAAAATTTCCTGGTGGTTCTCCCATTATGATCCGAATAAGGCAAAAGCGGCGTGGACTCTGCCACTTATCCTGAACGGCAAGGCAGACACATCGGACAAGAAAATCTCCGTTTTGTCACGGAACGGCGTAAAAGAGGAGAACGGAGCCATGATTTTCGGCGATATACCGAAACGGAAATTGCTTCTGCGTCTGCCGGAAAACTTTGGAACGATGACGCTGGCGGCGGATATAACGGTGTCCGCACTGCCTGAAAAGGGACTTGCGCCCATTGTCGTCCGCCCGGGATGCAACAGCATCTTCGGCATCAACACCTACGGACAAGTGATGCTCTCCATATGGTATGCCGACCGGAAAACACAGAACCATGTCATTTCAGGAATCCGTTTGAAATCCGGAGAGAAAGCACGGATCGCCGCCGTGGTCGATTGCAAAGATCAACAGACGACTTTGAAGCTGATCGTCAACGGGAGAGAGGAAGCCTCACTGACAACAGCGCAGAAACCGTATCCTTACGGTCCGCTGTTGAATATCGCCCCATGGGGCCGGAAAGAGAACTCTTTCATCGGGTCCGTCAGGAATTTATTCATTTCAAACCAGGCGTTGAGTCCGGAAGCGGTCATGGCATTGCAGTGAGACTGCCGTATGGAGAACTACAATATGAACGACTATGATATTGCTGTGGTTGGCGGCGGAGTCGCCGGTGTTGCGGCCGCCGTGCAGGCAGCCCGGCTCGGAATGAAAACCGCGCTGATCGAAAAAACGGCGCTGGTCGGCGGACTCGCCACAAGCGGACTGATCAACGTTTTCCTGCCGCTCTGCGACGGAAACGGGCATCAGGTCACGTTCGGCATCTGCGAAGAAATGATCCGCAAGAGCATTGAATACGGCCCGGGCGAAATCCCGCCCGGCTGGAAAAATGAAAGGAACGGAACCGAGCGCCGCCGTTTCATCAGCGTGTTTTCCCCGGCCTCATTTGTGCTGGCTCTCGATGAAATGCTCGAAGCGGCGGGCGTCGACATCTGGCTCGATACGCTGGTCTGCGATGCACTGGAGGAGAATGGGAAAGTCACCGCCGTTACCGTGGAAAATGAAAGCGGCCGCCATACCGTCCGGGCCAAACAGTTCATCGATGCCAGCGGCGGCGCGATCCTTGCACGCCGTCTCGGAATTCCGTGCTTCGAGGACGACAACTATCTTTCGCTCTGGTCCCTGGAATTCGTGCGTGACAAAGTCGACATGTTCATCGGAGCGGTTTACGGCGACGGCAAACCGACCGGAAAGGTCGGAAACGACGCCCTCGCGTCGGTCGGCCTTTCTCTTGAAAAGCTCGCACGGGTTGTCCAGCGCGGCATTTCAGGGAAGCAGGTTTCTGAATATCTCATGACGACCCGGCGCTATCTGCGGGCCTACTACCGGAATTGTTATGAAAGCGGGAAATCCGACCGACGCACCCACTACCCGCTCAAACTGCCGATCATGCCGCAATACCGGAAAATCTGTGCCATCAAAGGGAAACACCTCATGGCGGACGGTGAATACGGGAAATACGCAGAGGATTCGATCGGCCTGACAGCCGACTGGCGGAAAGCCGGATTCGTCTGGGAAGTCCCGTTTTCCGCACTGTATCCTTCAGACGGTCCGGACGGAATTCTGTTCGCCGGACGCTGCATTTCTGCCGTCGGCGACGCATGGGAAGTCATGCGCGTCATTCCCGCCGCGGCCATGACCGGACAAGCCGCCGGCCTTGCCGCCGCTCTTGCCGTCGGGCAGGATGCGGAACCACGGCTACTGAATGTACATCAGATCCAGCGGGAACTTCACGACAGGAAAATCCCGGTTCACTTGGACGAGGTTGGACTGTAACATGCCGGAACGTCTTCTGAAAAAACTGCGGACCCTTCCGGCCGAAACACGCGGAATCCCCTTCTGGGCGTGGAACAGCCGTCTTGAGCCGGAGCGTCTCCGGGAACAGATCCGTTCCATGGGGCAAATGGGATTCGGCGGGTTCTTCATGCATTCCCGGTTCGGGCTGAAGACGCAATATCTCGGAAAGGAGTGGTTCGACTGCGTCCGGGCATGCATTGACGAAGCGGAAAAAACGGGTATGCACGCGTGGCTTTACGACGAGGACCGCTGGCCGTCCGGAACAGCAGGCGGAAAAGTGACCGCAAACCGGGAATACGCCATGCGCGGACTGGACTATGAAATTCTCGACCGGGCGGATTTCCATTCCGGCGACCTGGCTCATTTTGCCTTGTCCTACCGGAACGGCGCTGTCGATTCATGGCGCCGTATAACACATGAAAATGAAATGCGTCCGGAAGAAAAATTCATCCGTTTCACCGTCAGGACCGCGCCTTCTTCGCCGGCCGGCAACCGACAGCCTTATCTGGACACCATGAATCCGGAAGCGGTAAGGGAATTCATTCACATTACTCATGAAACCTATAAAGCGAAACTGGGAGAGGCTTTCAGGAAGATCCCCGGCATCTTCACCGATGAACCGACTTACAGTTCTTTCCATTTCAAGCAAATCTGGACGGCTTCCTTGCCGGAACTCTTCCGGGCAAGATACGGGTATGAGCTGCTGGATCATCTGCCGGAACTTTTTTTCGAACCGCACGGATGCAGGACATCCAGAGTCCGTCTGAATTTCTACAACCTCGCCGCGGAACTGTTCGTAAATGCCTACGCAAGGCAGATGGGGAAATGGTGCGAAAGGAATGGACTTGCATTCACCGGACATGTTCTCGGGGAAGATAATCTGTTTTCTCAGATGCAATCCGTGGGGTCAGCCATGCGTTTTTATGAACATATGCAGATCCCCGGCATGGATGTTTTGAGCGAGCGCTGGAACCTTTACGCTGCGGCTAAACAATGTTCTTCCGTCGCGCACCAGATGGGACGTCCTCAACGGCTATGCGAGCTTTACGGCTGCACCGGCTGGGATTTTCCCTTCGAAGGACACAAGGCCGTCGGCGACTGGCTGGCCGCACTGGGGATCAATCTCCGGGTGCATCATCATTACTGGTATTCGATGGAAGGCGAATCGAAACGGGATTATCCCGCCAGCATTTCACCGCATTCCCCGTGGCATGGGAAATACCGTTTCGTGGAGGATTATTTTGCCCGGATCAACGCGGTCCTTTCCGAAGGGGAGGAGGTCCGTCACATTCTTGTCATTCATCCGATCGAATCGACATGGTTCGGGCGGCCGCTCGAATGCTACGGGAAAGAGGAACAGATCAATGTGAACGGATATTTTGTTCACACCGGAGAGGAAAAGCGGAAGGAGATGTCGCGTCTCCAGTCAATCACGGACCTTCTTCTGCGGGAGCATCTCGACTTTGACTACGGCGATGAAGAACTTCTGACGCGTCACGCAAAGGTCGGGAAGAAAACTTTCCGGGTGGGAACAGCCGCCTATGGAACCGTCGTTCTTCCGGAACTTCTGACGGTCAGAAAAACAACCCTCGAGTTGCTCCGGCAATTCGCCGGGAATGGAGGCTCCGTTTTTTACCTCGGGCAAATCCCGGAATTCGCGGACGGGGAACCTTCGCTGCTTCCCTTGAAATATTATGCTCTTTTCCGTCATGTGAATCTGACCGGCCTCCCGGCAGAACTGCATGCCGGTTTTCGCGAAGTTTCACTTCTATCGGAAAACAGGGAAGCCGGAGCCCTGTTGTATAACCTGCACCGGACACCTGGAATGGAATCGCTTTTCATCTGCAATACTTCCATGCTCCCGTCTGCGGATATTCATCAGTCTCCGCGAACGGCGGAACGACGGATCGAGTATCCCGATGTAAGGATTGCGTGGAAAATTTCCCGGTCCAGATCTGTTTACGAACTGGATTTGAATACAGGAAATTTCAGAACGGTATCATTTGACTTTACGGAAGGACGTGCCGTTTTTCATGTCCCGTTCCCGCGTCTGGCGTCCCGACTTTTTATTGCTTTGGAAGAAAAGATTCCGACGGGGCCGGTTCTTCTGGAAAATTCCGGTTCCGTATGGAACATCCTGTCCGGAAATTTTGAGTATGAAATGAGCGAGGACAACCTGCTGGTTCTGGATTCGCCGGAATCCTCGTTCAACGGCGAGGAATACCGTGAGAAGGAATACTTTCTCCGTCTTGATGAAAAAATCCGGCATACACTGAATCTGCCTCTCCGCAGCATCATGGCCCCACAGCCATGGGTTGAATGTGAAAAGAGTCGAAAAACGCTCTTTCTCCGTCTGCGCTATCGCTTCCGCTGTCGGAAAATTCCTGAAAAAGTGTTTCTGGGAGTTGAAAATCCTTCCCTATGGAAATTCTTTCTGAATGGAGTCCCATTCCAGCATATGGATTGCGGCTGGTGGTGCGATCCGGCGATCCGGAAAATCGCCCTGCCCCGTTTGTCCGAAGGCGAAAACCGGTTGGAGATGGAATCGGAATACGGCAATGATTCCGGACTGGAGTCCTTGTTTCTGCTCGGACGCTTCAGTGTCGATGACAAAGAGGTTCTGGACCCGCTGCCGACGACATTGAAGTATGGGAGCTGGACGTTGCAGGGCTTTCCATATTACGCGGGAAACATGACCTATCAGACTGTTTTCAACTCGGGAGGGGAACCGCTCTTATTGAAGTTTACGGAATGGAACGGTTCGGCGCTGGGAGTCCGCGTTAATGGCGGCAGTGAAAGCCTTTTGGGGTGGCCGCCATATGAGTTGCAGATATATCCGGAAAAAGGAAAGAATGAGTTGCGGATCACGGTTTACGGACATCGCCGGAATGCGCTGGGCCCGTTTTACGCGGAACGGAATCCGTATCTGATTACCCCGAGGACATTTCGAATCTGGGAAAACGGACGGAAGCAATTGGTCCCCTGCGGACTGATGGCCCCTGTGGTATTTTACGGGATGGCGACAAGCAAAACCTGACCGGTTCAAGTTTCAGATAGGCTGAACGGGTTTTGCGTCCATCGCAAAAAGGAAATCTGAACGGGAGTTCTAAATCATGGAAATCTTATTCCGCTTTTTATTTGGACTGTCTCTGTCGGCCTCTCACGCATGGGGCGCGGAGGGACGGAAAGGAGCACCGGCAAAACGTTTCCCAAAGTATATACAAACAGTCTGGCATTATTTCTCCGGCGAGCCGGATTGCATCGGAACAGCGGCGCTGCCGCATGGCTTTCCTGAAGTCGCAGGAATAAAGGACAAGGTCGGGTCCGCATCGTGGCCGACGGTTCCGATGAAGGGTTTCATCCGCGTACCGTTTTCCGAGCGTGTCAGAGAATCTGCTATTGTTCCTGAACTGGGAAAGCTGCGTTCACGCAGGATGAAACGGGGCGGATTCAACCTCACCTGCGATTGACCTGGAATCCGTTGCGGTGATTGATGCAAAGGGTGTTTTGAGATTCAAAAGGAAGATACAGAAAGTGGAGAATGAAAAATGAGACTTGTCAGCATTGCCCCAATGTTCATTGAGCATAAAACCCCCGTCTGTCTGGACCTGGCGGAACTCGAACGGAACGGGAGCATTACGGAAACGGCCTTCATGATGAAACTGAATCCGGAAGGCACGCCTCCTGCGGATGCGGTGACTCCTGCGGGCCAACGGTTCACGGAAATGCGCGATGAATTGCGTAAGTATTCTTCCATGCCGGTCGGAATTCTGATTCAGGCGACCATCGGGCATGGATACTGGCGGGATACGCCGCCGGATAACTTCCAACGCATGGTCACGCTTGCGCCGGAGAATCCGGAAGGATTGAGACATATCGTCTGTCCGCTCGATCCCGGATTCAGGAAATATTTTCAGGAGGTGGCGCGTAAGCTGTCCGCCTTGAACCCGGATTTCTTGATGATCGATGACGATTACAGAATCTTTACCGGGCGTTTCGGCTGTCTCTGCCCCCTGCATATTGCAGAATACAACCGTCTGCGGAAAACGCGGTATACGAGAGAAACGCTTTCCGAAGTAATACGAAAAGACCGGGAAACGGCGCTGGACTACGAGGGCTTCCTCGGCGTGACGTTTGCCGAGGTCTTGAGCGACTTCCGGGCGGCACTGAACGAACAGACTCCCGATATGAATGTTTATTACTGTTCGTGCACCAAGGATGTCAAGGTCGCCGCGGATTTTGCCGAACGGCTTGCCGCCAACGGCGGGAAACCGGTAATCAGACTGAACAACGGGAGGTATTCCCGCGAAACCATGCGCGATTTTCCGTTGAAAATGTACACTTCGGCGGCGATGATCGCGTATCTGGGAGGAACGGATCGATTTGAACTGTTGTCTGAAGCGGACACCTGTCCGCACAATCAATATGCGACTTCCGCGGCACTGCTGAACTGTCACATGGCGGGATCGATCGCGGAGGGCTGCAGCGGCGCCAAGCATTGGCTCACCACCCTGACGGCTCATGAACCGGAAAGCGGCCTTGCCTACCGGAGAATTCTGGCGGAATATCGAGGTTTTTACCGGGAACTTGCAGAACTCCGGTCCCAAAAAAGCGATCTTGGAATCACAATTCCCGTGCCGGGGAAACTTTTCCGGGAACATTCTGTTTTTCAGAATGAAACGATCGATGCACAAGCGGAGTTCATTGTCGCATTGACGCGTCTGGGGGTGCCGGCAAATTACGGCATCGCTGCGAAAACCCCGGTCGTAATCAACCGGGAATTCGCGGACAGCTGGTCCGATGACGAGATACGCGTCATGCTCTCCCACGGCGCGATTCTGGAAGGCAGTATGGCGTTGTTGCTGGCAAAACGCGGATTTTCGGAACTGATGGGAGTAGAGGTCACACCGTTTCCCGCGATCAAGGCCACGGTTGAAAAATTGAACGATGGCCGGAATCTGCGTCCACAGGCGGGCAGTGAACTGGTGTTCCTGAAGTCTTTGTCTGACAAAACGGAGGTCCTGTCCGTCCTTTATGTGGAAGGGTTGAACGGGGTTGAACGGGGAACGAAAGCGGTTGCTCCAGGCATGACATTCTTCCGGAATGCCGGAGGCGGGTATGTGCTGGTCTTCGCCGGTTCTCCCGTACGCCATGTTCACTGGCCGGATTCCACGGCATTTCTGACCCTGACCCGAAAGGAAATCCTGCTCAAACAGCTGAAGATTATGGCGGACCTGCCGGCGATCTATGCCGGTCCGGACGACATTTACAGCAAACTGTGGCGGTGCGGAGACGAGGTCGTCATGCCGTTGATCACTCTGGGACGTGATGACATTCCGGAGCTGGAACTGGATGTAAAATGCCACCCCGTCAAGGTGGAATTCCTGCTGCCATCCGGGACCTGGAAGAAAATTCCGTTCCGGGAAAAGGGGGACCGGCGAATCATACTGGAACAGGAATTCCGCGCGACCCGCCCCTTTGTCCTGAAGTTTTTCTTTCCGGAAGTCCGGAAATGAACAGCAATAACAATAATAATGACAGGCCGTTGGAAAAGGGATTGTAATGAGTTGGATCGATTATCTGATTGTGCTTCTTCCCGTTGCCGGAGTTCTCCGGCTGGCATTTTACTCGCGAAAATATGTGCGGGGAGTGGTTGACTTTCTGGCCGCGGGCCGCGTCGCCGGACGCTATGTCATATCCGTCGGAGATATGGCTTCATCCCTTTCGGTCATCTCGCTGGTGGCGATCTGCGAACAGAACTACCAGACCGGTTTCGGAATCGCCTTCTGGAACAATATCATGTTCCCGATTGGAATTGTCCTCGCCCTGACCGGATATTGCACCTACCGCTGGCGTCAGACGCGCTGTCTCTCCAAGGGACAATTCATTGAAATGCGCTATGGGAGCAGGAGTTTCCGCATTGTGACCGCTGTCATCAGCAATATGTCCGAGATGATCGCCAACGCCATCGGTCCGGCGATTGCGGCAAAATTTTTCATCTACTATCTCGGACTGCCGCACAAAGTCATGTTTCTGGGAATCAGCCTGCCGTGCTACGGCATTATTGTCACGATGTGTCTCTGTCTGGCCTTATTGCTGATCTTGCCGGGCGGACGCATTTCTCTGCTTGTCACGGACTGCGTCCAGGGGCTCATTTCATATCCGATCTTTGTCATCTTCGTCGGTTTCATCCTTTTGAAATTCGGATGGAACGTCAATCTCATGCCGATTCTTTGTGATCGTGTGCCGCAACAAAGCTTTCTCAACCCGTATGATGTCGCTCAACTCAGGGACTTCAATCTTTTCGCATTGGTTGTCACGCTGACGACCACCATTTTGAATCGTGCCAGCTGGATCGGCAACGACACATGCAATTCAGGACGCTCCCCGCACGAACAGAAGATGGCAGGAGTGCTCGGCACCTGGCGCAACGGCTTCTCCTGGATCATCATCGTCCTGCTCGGCGTAATGGTTTATGCATTCATGAACAGCGCCAACTTTTCAGGACACGACAGCCGGAACCGCTTCAAAGTTACCAATAACGAAATCCGGCAGGAACTTTCAAAACGCGTCCTCGCGGAAGTCGTCCCCGAGAAGAGCCGTTACGATGAGCTTGCCGCCGCCGTTGGAAAAATTCCTCCGGCCGGACATGTCATCGGAAAGGATGCGCCGCTGTCACAGCAGAAAAACCTTGATACCCGGTATTTTTCCGTCGTGCGCGGAGAACTGGGAGATACCCCCGAAGCCAGACGCGAATTTCAGCAGTACCGTTCCATCTACCGCCAGATGCTGATGCCGACGGTCATGCGGAAAATCCTGCCCGTCGGGCTGGCGGGGCTGTTCTGTCTGCTGATGGTTATGTTGCTGGTCTCCACGGATGACTCCCGTATCTTCAACGCCGCCAGCGGCATCGTTCAGGACATCATCCTGCCTTTCATGAAGAAACGGCTTTCCCCGGAAAAACATCTGGCTCTCCTGCGTTGGACATCGGTCTGCGTATGCATTTTCTTTTTCATCGTCTCGTGTTTCTTTTCCCAGATGGACTACATCGTCATGTTTACGACGATCGTATGCGCCCTGTGGCTGGGCGGCGCGGGTCCGATCATGGTATTCGGACTTTACAGCCGTTTCGGAAACCTGACCGGAGCCTGGTGTTCCATCATCTTCGGCACGGGAACCTCCCTGTTCGGCATGATCTGTCAGTACAACTGGGCGCAGACGATCTATCCTTTTCTGGAGAGCCGGGAGTGGGTTTTGCCGCTGGAGAATTTTTTGCATGCCGTCAGTTCTCCATTCGAACCGTGGATTCACTGGCAGATGGATTCCGTAAGGTTCCCGATCAATTCCTATGAGATTTTTTTCATCGCCATGCTCCTGGCAGTGAGCGGTTACATCATCGGTTCTTATGCAACCTATCAGCCGTTTGACCTTGACAGGCTTCTGCACCGGGGAAAATACAGCGACGGAGAAAGCAATTTGAAGCCGTCCGCAAGCTGGAGCCCGCTGGCGCTGGTCAAAAGAGTGGTCGGCATCGATTCGGAATACACGCTGGGAGACAAGATCATTGCCTGGTCGGTGTCCATCTATTCGTTCGGCTATGTCTTCGGTTTGAACTTCATCACGGTCCTGACATGGAATGCCTTTGACAGATGGCCGCTTCCCTGGTGGAGCCGATATTTCTTCATCACATCTCTTGTCATACCGGGAATCATCGGGGTTATTTCCACCGTTTGGTTCATGATCGGCGGCGCAAGGGACACCATACGTCTGTTCAAGGAGTTGAAAATCCAGGTGGAAGACCAATCCGACAATGGACAGATCATCCATACCGGAACGGAAAACTAAATTTGCATTCACCGTACGGATGATCCAAAGTCGAGAGATGTCCCTTGTCCATGCGGAACCCCGCATTATGCAGCGGAAACTCACATCCGCTTATTCATTTTGTCTGCGGAAGGCCGCATTGTATTTCAGCAGGAGGGTCGGTTCGACTTCGATGGAGGATGCGGGCGGTTTTCCGAGCGTGAGGTATTGAAAAACAGCATTCATTCCAACGCGGCCCTGCTGGAAAAGATTCTCATCGATGGCAAACTGAACGGCATCGTTGCGGAGAGCGGCAAGGACCGGTTTCGAATAACCGGTTGCGATACACCGGACTTTTCCCGTCAGAGAGTGTTCTTCAAAGTAGGAAAGCACTCCGGAGATGTTCTCGGTCCCGATGTACAGCAGAGAAATGTCCGGGGCGGCCCGGAAAAGGTTCTCTACCGCACGATACGCGTCATTCTCCCGGTCAAGGGACTCTCCGATCCCGGCGAAATGCACCGGGGTTTTCCGCAGGACATCCCGGAATCCTTCGATTTTCCGGCGGTGGTCCTCCAAATCCATCCGGCCGATGATGACGGCGGCCGTTCCCCCTTCTGGAAACAACACGGCGGCCAGATTTCCGGCCATACTTCCACAGTGGAAGCTGTTCTGCTTCACATGACACAAAATTTTGCAATCAGGAACGAATCCCCCACCCAGCAGCAGAACCGGACACGCCATGCGTGCCGCCTGATCGGTCAAGGCGGCGGATTCTTCTTGCGGGAATGTGCCTGTCAATAGAATCAGCGCATCGAGTTTGTGCATGGAAGCGTCAGCTAACGCCGCCGTGCAGCCGCGACTGTCGGAAAAATCAGAGTAATGGAACGAGATTACTTCGATGCGGTAATCCTGCAATTCCTTCGCTCTGTCGAAAACTCCCCGAATGATATTTTTATAGTAGCTCGGCCAGGCTTCTGGAGAAATGACGGCAATCCGCAACGGATTCCGTGCCATGGAACGGGCCAGCAGATTGGGCCGGTATCCAAGCTTTTTGGACAATTCCATTACTCTGGCCCGCATAGCGGGACTTACTTTCGGTTTATCATGCAGCGCCTTGCTGACCGTGCATTCCGACGTGCCAAGCAACTCCGCAAGTTTTTTCAAGGAAACCCGGCAACCGGGATCCGAATCGGGGGAAACAGGTTTTTCTTTTTTCATTCAGCCTCTTTTCACTTTCTTTAAAATTACTGCCGTTCTTATGCTTTTTCAAGTCATCCGCATTGAAAGGATAAGCGATTATTCCTTGACTTTTGATTTTCGTGGTTTATATTTATAAAAAGAGAAGGATAAGCGATTACCCTTCTTAAACACAAGGAAATTCATTAAATGAAAAGTTTTCCGGCGATTATCAGCGAATCCTCTTACAAGGATATTCCGTCCGTCTTATTTGAGAACGAATTTATCCGGTTGCTTTTCCTTCCGGAACACGGCGGGAAAGCCGCCTCCCTTCTGGACAGGAAATCCGGACGGGAATTTCTACTTCAGGCCCCCAATGCGGCATACAGGAAACAGCCGTATGATGGCGACTACACCACCGGAGAATGCAGCGGATTCGACGATATGTTTCCAACAATCGATCCCGTTCCATATCCGGACTTTCCCTGGAAGGGAGCCGGTATGCCGGACCACGGCGAAGTCTGTGCGCTTCCGTGGCAATGGCGGCGGAACGGCGACAGTTTGGAGATCTCCGTCGACGGAGTCCGGTTCCCTTACACGTTGACCAAACGTATTTCCTTCATTGGCGAACGCCGGATTCGAATCGCCTATTGTGCGCAAAACCGGAGCGGATATCCGTTCGAATACATTTACGCTTCCCATTTGATGCTCAATGTGGAAGACGGCGGGGAAATCCTTCTGCCCGGCGCCGGAAAGGCGACATGGGGCTTCTCCCGTTTTCCAAAAGGCGCTTCTTATGGCGACAAGCTGGAATGGCCGATCGCCATACTGCCGGACGGTCGTGCAAGTCTTGACCGAACCCCGGAATTAAATCCGGACGGCAATAACTATAAGTTCTTTCTGGAGGGTGCATTGAATTCCGGATGGTGCGGATATCGGTATCCGGACGGAACGCTTTTCCGTCTGAATTTTTCTCCGGAGGAGCTGCCGGCATTCTGCCTGTGGGTAAACGAAGGTTCCTTCCACGGGTTCCGCAACATCGCACTGGAGCCGTGCAGCGCCGCCTATGACCGGATTGACATTGCGAGGCTTCACGGTCAACGGAGCATCATAGCTCCTTTCGGATGCCGGGAATGGACGCTGGAACTAGAGATATCCGCTCAATGAACTCCGTGGAATTGAATGCGTTGGCAGGGAAATGCCGTATCGATCTTCTCCGGATGATTCAGAACGCAGGTTCCGGACACACAGGCGGCTCGCTTTCATCCGTCGATCTGCTGCTCGCTCTCTTTACGGATTGTCCGGATGACCGGATTGTCGTCAGTCACGGGCATATCGCGGCAGCGCTCTATTCCGTGCTGGGGAATACGGGTTTTTTCGACATTGAGGAGACCATCCGCGGTTTCAGACGCGCCGGGAGCCGGTTTGAAGGGCATCCGAACCCCAAGATTCCGGGCGTGGAATGGTGCAGCGGCGCTCTTGGACAGGGGGTATCGGTCGGGACCGGACTGGCTGCTGGGGAACGGCTTGCCGGAAGCGGAAAGCATGTGTGGGTCGTCACTGGCGACGGAGAACAGAATAAAGGCCAGATTCAGGAAGCACGCTGTCTTGCCGCAAAGTTCGGATTGTCGAACCTCAGCGTGATCGTTGACGCAAACGGCTTGCAAGCCTCCGGAACAACGGCGGAAATTATGCCGTCCGATCCGGCAGAAGCATACAGGCTTGCCGGATGGTTCGTTCTCGAAACGGACGGCCATGATTTTGCCGGACTGGAAAGGGCCCTTTCACTTTGTCGCACGGCAAAACAGCCTTCAATGATTTGGGCGCATACCGTGATGGGCAAAGGAGTCCCGGAAATTGAAAACCGATATGAATATCATGGCAAAGTTCTTTCATCGTCCCTTTTCGAAGCGGCTGTAAAGCGACTGGAACCTGTCGCCGCGCAGGCCCCGACGCCGATTCCCCGTGAATCCAGAACGGAAAATTCCCCACAGCCGCTTTCCCTCCCGCCTTTTCTGGAATACGGCGGCCCCACTGAATGCCGGAGCGCATTCGGTGCGGCGCTGGCTGAAATTGCGACGACGAATCCCGGACGCACCGCCGCCATCGATTGCGATCTGGCCGCATCCGTCAAGCTCGACCATTACGCACAGGTTTCTCCGGATACTTTTTTCGAATGCGGCATTGCGGAGCATAACGCAGCCTCGTTCGCCGCCGGACTTTCCCGATTGGAACCGTCCACATTCTTTGCGGATTTCGGCGTGTTCGGCATGACGGAAGTTCTCAGCCAGTTGCGGATGGCCGACTTCAATCATACATCGCTCAAGGTCATATGCACGCACTGCGGCGCAGATGTCGGCGAGGACGGCAAAACACATCAGGCCGTGGACTATCTGGCGCTTGCCAGAACGTTGCCGTCGTTCCGGCTTTTGGCCCCGGCGGATGCCAATCAGTGCGAACATCTGGTCCGGTATGCCGCCTCGCAAACCGGGAATTTTTTCATCGTCATGGGACGTTCCATACAGCCAGTCATCCGAAAACCGAACGGCAAACTGTTTTTCGGTGCGGATTATCGTTTCCAATACGGCAGAGCGGACATTCTCAGAATGTCTGATGAGGATTGCGGGACGATTATCACCTATGGGAATTTTGCTCCGGCGGCAGTGATTCTTTCCGACAAATTGAAAAGCGGCCGGAACATGGCTTTGCGCGTGATCTGCTTGAGCAATCCGCTGGAATTTGATGAAAGGGCTCTTGGTCTGGCGGCGGAAACAGGAAACATTGCCGTGTGGGAAGATCACCGTACCGCAGGCGGGCTGGGAACGAGCTTGGGCAACTGGTTTTTTGAACACACCATCCACTGCCGCTTCCGCATTTTCGGCCTGACCCTGAACGGAATTTCAGCTTCTCCCGCCGAACATTACCGTTATCAGAAAATAGCTCCTGAATACATAGAACAATACTTCATCAATCAAGAAAGGTAAACATGATGCTGACAACGAAAATTGGTTTTCTGCCCTCCAACTGGGAATCATGGGACGGGAATGCCGCGACAGGGAAATGGGCGGGTAAAATGCGCGACCGCTGTGTGACAGCCCTGAAAAAGATTCCCGGACTGGATCTGGTTGTTCCGGGAACGGAATTGACGGAGGATGGCTGTGTAGGCAGTTATGAAGATGCGCTCAAAACCGCCGAACTTTTCCTGAAAGAGAACATTCAGGGACTGATCATCGGCAATATGACCTTCGGAATGGAAACCGCCGTGGGAACCTTGCTGAGCAAAATGCGTAAAGATCTGCCGATTCTTCATTTTGCCACCAAAAGCGGGCCCATCGGTGAAGACGGCTCCCGTTCGACTGATACATGGTGCGGCAGTTTCATGACCGCAAGTGCAATCAAGCGGAGAGGGTTCAAGTTCATCCATATTCTGCCGTGCAATCCGGAAGAGGAAACCTTTGTTTCTCAAGTGTCGCTGTTCTCCCGGGCGGTCAACGCCATTGTCCGATTCAAAGGAGCAAGATTTGCCCAGATCGGGACACGCCCCACGTTGTTTGAATCGCAGTTTTTCAGCGAGGAAAATCTCCAGCGGCAGTTCATGCAAATGCTGGTGCCGATGGATCTGGCGACCGCCTTCTCCCGTCTGGATGCGGTCAGGGACGATGACCCGGAAGTGCTGGCAACGATTGCGGAAATCCGGGAGGGTGCGGAGATCGGAGATGAATATACGGACCGTTCCATTCTCAATCAGGCACGCTATGAGATTTCTTTGCAGCGCATTATGAAAGAGCTGAATGCCGACGCAATGACAGTGAACTGCTGGACCGAAATCCAATCCCGCTACGGGATTTCCGCCTGTTCCACCTTTGCCCGGCTGAACGAAAAAGGGTTTACGACCGCCTGCGAAGTCGATTTGCTGGGCGCCGCAACCATGTATGTGATGAATTGTCTGGCGCTGAATGAGTCAAAAACCGACTTCATCGACTGGACGGATCTGCATCCGTCCGAGAAGAATGTGTGGCTGGCCTGGCATTGCGGCAACGCGGCTCCGAGTCTCTGCGCCTGCAGCTGCAAGAAGAAACTGTTGCGCAATGAACGCATGATCCAGTGGAATCCCGCTTGTCACGGAGCCTTGGAATTCCGCCTGAAAGAAGGACCGGTCACCTGTTCACGCATGGTGGAATATGACGGACAGTACACCTTCTTTACCGGAACCGGAACCGTCATCAATATTCCGCCCTTTGTCCGGGGCGGATACGGATGGGTCAAGGTGAATGATCTGGCGGATTGGGAAATGAAGATGGTGGATTGCGGCATTATTCACCATGGAACGCTGATCCATGATCCCATAGTCGCAGACGCGCTTGAAATGTTCTGCAAATTCCTGAATATCAATTATGTGAGAGGGAAGTAAAATGTTTCGTATTGTTCTGACGGCTCCCCGTGAACTTAGAAAAGAGCTGGTTTCCGTGCCGGAACCGAAACCGGGGGAAATCCGGGTGGCGGTCCGCCGGGTAGGAGTCTGCGGCTCCGATCCGACCATCTTCCGTGGATTGCATCCATATGTAAAGTATCCGGTGGTTATGGGGCATGAGTTTTCCGGCTATGTGGATAAATTGGGCGCGGAAGTGATTGCCCCGGCGGTCGGCAGCCGAGTGACGGTTATTCCGCATCTGGTTTGCGGTCACTGTCCGGCCTGCAAAAAAAAGATATACAATTTCTGCGAATCGCTGCGCTGTACGGGTGCGGAGGCAGACGGCGCCCATTGTGAATACATTTGTATGCCGCAGGAAATGGTAATGTCTGTTCCGGATGCCATGTCATTGGAAGATGCCGCCATGGTGGAACCTGCCAGTGTCGCCTGGCATGGAGCCAAACGGGGAGAGGTGCGGAAGGACGACGTCGCGCTGATTGTAGGCGCGGGGCCTATCGGCCTGTTCTGCATGCAGAGTGTCAAGGCTTTGGGGGCGGAAAAAGTGCTGATCGCAGATCTGGACGCATGGCGCCTTGGGTTGGCGCAAAAACTGGGCGCGGACGGAATCATTGATCTGAATCAGGAAACACTGGATCAGGGAGTGGCGCGACTGGCGGGATCGATAAAAGACATATCGCTCTTTTATGATTGTGTCGGCGGCAAAGGGCAGATACTCAATCAGTTGATCGTTATGGCACGGCGCGGCAGCCGCATTGTCATGATCGGAGTTTTGCAGAAAGAATATGTCATTCCAAACCTGCCGGACTTTGTTCAGCATGAACTGCGACTGTCCGGAACAACCATGTACACACCGGCGGATTACCGGGAGGTGATTCAGCGGATGGGACAAAAAATCATCCGGACCACCGGAATGGTCACCCATCATTTTCCACTTTCCGAAACTCCGCAGGTGTTTGAAATGATGATCAAGAAACGCAAGGAGCCGTATTTCAAAATCATGCTGGTCAATGGAGATTGAATCCGATGAGTCTGTTGGGAATTGACATTGGAACCTCCGGATGCAAAGCCGTATTGTTCAATGAACAAGGAGGAATGCTCCACCGAGCATACCGTGAATATCCGGTTCTGCGTCCATTCCCCGGCGTGGCGGAGCTGGAAATCACTGTCGTGGAAACGGCGGTGATGGAAACCATCCGTGAATGTGCGGATCATGCGGACAGAGATCTTCCGGCCGCATTGGCAGTCACCTCTTTCGGCGAGAGCTGTTTACCAGTAACAGCGGACGGACGGGTTGCCTGCCGTTGCTGTATATTGCCGGAGGATCGGCGGTCGGAGGAAGTCAAAGAGGCTCTGATCCGTCCATTTTCCAGCGATGCCATGCAGCAGCGTACCGGAATCCGGCCTGAATCCTGTTATTCACTCCCTCTTCTGATGCGGCAATTCCGGAATTCCCGGGAGTTGCGGGAACACTGTGCGATATTGCTGGACTGGAGCGATTATATTGCTTTCCGGTTGAGCGGCGAAGCGGTATTCAACACCTCTTCGGCTTCGCGGACTCTGGCCCTGGATGTTCATACGATGCAATGGATTCCGGAATACATTGAGGCGGCGGGACTGGAAAGCAACCTGTTTCCGCCATTGGTCAGTCCGGGTACTGTTTTGAGAACCATCCGTCTGGAGATGGCACAGCAGCTGGGATTGCCGCGACAGACAAAGGTCGTTGCGGGAACCCATGATCAATGTGCCGCCGCCATTGGGTGCGGCGCCGCTTCCGGTTCGGATATGATGCTTGGCTTGGGCAGTTATGCCTGTGCGGTCTTCTGCCGAAAAAATGGATCGCAACCACCGGAAGCATTCAGACATGCGCTCAATATAGAACCCCATGCCATGCCGGGACACTTTGCCAGTTTTCTGTTTCACAGCGGGTGCGGGATGTTGCTGGAATGGCTTGCGTCCACCCTTTTTCCGGAATACACCGGACCGGACCGTTTTCAGCGCATCTTCCGCTTGGTTCCGGACTGGGAGCCGCGTCCGACGCCGGTCGTGCTGCCGGAATTCGGACAGGGACGGGGGATGATCGGCGGAATTTCTTTCGGAAATGACCGGACCGATATTCTGCGGGGAGCCTGCGAAGGCATACTCTTCTATTTCCGCGAATGCGTCGGCCGGGAAAAATGCGAACATCATCTGCGGCGAATTCTGGCTTCCGGAGGAGGCAGCCGCACCCCGGAAATCCTGCAACTGGCCGCGAACATTCTGGAACTGCCGGTCCGACTGAATGATACACCCGAGGCCGGCGCACTCGGCTGTGCCATGCTGGCCGGGAGTGGCTGCGGTATCTATACGTCCATCATGGAAGCGTCGGAGCAGCTGCCGCGTTGTCTGGCGATTTTCGAGCCGAAACGTGACTTTGCGGAACCATATCGCAAATGGCATTCTGTTTTTCAACCCATGCTTGCCGGGAAGTTTTCCATATGACCGGATGTTATCATCGTATGTACCGGCGACTTGGAAAACCTGAAAATCAACGACATTGACATCAACACACGAGTCATGAAGAGGGTATGCGAAGAGTTTTCCCCTTGCCGATTTCAGTCACGAAATGAGGGATTCCGGAATCATTTCTGATATCCGAAAAATCCGACGGGAAGTCTTTCAGTTGAAAAACCGGGGATCGATTTCATCGCGAAGGACGTCGAAAAGTTCATCCGTCATCACTTGAATCTCCCGGAGGGAACAGACCGCCGCTGTCAGAGGGTCTACGGCGATGGCCTGAAAAATTCTCCGCCGGCTGCACGCAAGGGCGCCTTCCGCCGCCACCATCTGAACATTGATCATTCCGCGGTTGAGTGCGGCAAGAGATTCCGGGTAGTTTTCGATCCGTCCCGGGAAAATACCGGCGCCGTTGACCAGACAGGGGACTTCGACCGCGCATTCCGGGGGAAGAGTCGGAATCAAGCCGTGGTTGATGACATTCAAGTTTGCGGAGAAAGGAATATTGTTTTCAATTGCGGCGACAAGACGCATGGCATATTCCGCACTGGGCGTCAGATCCGGCTTTGTCTTTCCGGACAGCAGATCGTTCAACTGTTTCTCATATCCCGCCTGAAGCTGACGGTTGATGCCTACAGCAGCTCCGCTGACGCCTGAAACCATCGTTCCGTAGTCAATGCCGTCCGCTTCGAAAGGGACATCGCAGCGGCAGAACTTTTCCAACAGGTCCCGGCGTTTGCGGAAATAAGGAACATATTCGCTGGCATGTCCGCTGGATTCCGTCGGAAAATAATCGAAGTGACGCATCAGTTCGAACCGCACCTTTTCCATCTTATATTCGCGGCAGTCCGGATCGTTCATGATCCGCCGGAGGCGCGGATACAGATCGATCCCGTCCGCTTCCAGTTTCAGCATGAACGCCTGATGGTTCACGCCCGCGCAGAGAAAATGCAGTTTCTCCGGGGGGACCCCGGCAAATGCAGCCAATCGGCGGCTGGTTCCCTGAACTCCGTGACAAAGTCCGAACACCTGAACTGTTTTCGCCCGTCTGGAGAGCGCAATGGTGTTCAACGACATCGGGTTGACATAGTTGAAAAGATATGCGCCGGGACAATGGGTTTCCATGGAATCCACGATCGGGAACAAGGCTTTGAGTGTGCGCAACCCGCGGAAAACCCCGCCCGGTCCGAGGGAGTCGGCAACCACCTGATCGACCCCGTATTTCATGGGGATTTCATATTCGGCAATCTGATGTTTCAGTTCTCCCGTCCGAATGACCGTGACCACATACTTCGCTCCGTCGAGGGCTTCCGCCAAATCGGTGGTTGCGCGACAGCGGAACTCCGCATGCAACGTTCCGGCGAACATCCGGGCAAATTCGGACGCTTGCGCCAGCCGCTCTTTCGAGATGTCCATGAGGGTGATTTCCGTTGTCTCGCGTAGAGATTCATCCTGCAGGAAGTCTTTGAGGAAATTTCTTGTAAATCCAACACTTCCGGCTCCGATCAATGTGATTTTTGTCATTTTCACAATCCTTATTTCTGAACAAATATTCCGGTGTATGTCGGATGGTGATAACGCAATTCCAGACGGAGTATGGATTTCCGGTCCCCGGGACGGCGCGGCCATGCATCGTAGAGATATTCGAAATCGTGAGGCCCCTCCGCACAGGAAACGCTTCCGGAAAGTTCGGGATAAGGGGATAAAAATTCCGCTTCAAACAGGGTATCGCTGCTCCATCGTGCATAAAAGCATCCCAGATGATCCCGAATCACTCCGGATTTTTTGAAGGACAGAAATCGAACCGCTTCCGAAAGGGATCGGTCGCAAAGGGCCAGTTCGAATACGCGCGGTTCATTGCCGCCCATCGTTTCCAGAAAGAATTTAAGATGTCCCTTTCCGGAAAGTTTTTCCAGTTTCCAGCGAAAGGTGCGGTTCTGCATCCGCTGTCCGAAAACGGCTTGTCGCCGCGGCGGCATCCGCGGAACAGGGGAAGGACCGCTCAGTTGCACCAACAGCTTTTCCATGGGAGGAATGCTCTCGACGAGCATTTCCCGAGTATAAAGATACCCTTCCGCCTCGGGATGGAAGCCGAGACAGGGGTTTCGATCACACAAGTCCGCCAGTTCCCGGCGTCCGGCAATTTCTTCCGAGACAAGAATCCGCATGACGGGAAGTGCTTCCGGGATGAAATGCCTTCTCAGTTCGTAAAACCGGAGGACGCGGGCGGTCGATGCAAACTGGATTTCGAGTGCGTGAGCCGATTCCAGAGAGGCTTCCCGGTCCCGGTCATACGGAAGCGATTGTACCGCATCTCGCAATTTCCGAACCCCTTCCGTCCATTTTTCCGACAGGGTTTGTGTCAGGACGACAGCCTCGCACAGAGTGTGCTCCCGCAGGCATTCCCCGATGGCGTCACCCTCACGGGAATTACTGGGATGCCAGGTCGGCGCCAGCGGTTTCAGCCGGAAATCGAACTGCCACTCCCATACCGTACCGGCATGGGCCGGGCCATAATATTGGAACATGTTTGAAAGCGGATAGTTTTCATAGGCCTCCGCGAAGAGGGTCCAGGCTTCGACCACCGTTTCCGTCGCATTTCCCCAGACCGGCCGTGCGAGTTCACGCAGAAAATCCATTTCCGTTCCGGAGAATTCCTCGAAGGCCAGATGTCCGGCCGCTCCGTTCATGAGTCCCGGATGGTTTCCGAAATACCAGCACTGCATGACGTGGGTTACATTCATTTCGCGCATTTTCCGGTATTTTCGGTAGAGAATGCCGGGGACGGGAACGACGGGAACCGTTACGACTTCATGCGAACATCCGACCTGAAGTTTGGCGGAAAACCCGGAATGGTGTTCCTTTGCGGAAAGGGCCATTTTTTCAAAGTCGCGGGAAGGTCCGACTTGAGAGAGCCAATAGTCTCCGCCGTTTCGAAGTTTCCCGAGCTGGACAGCATCGATATTCGATTCGAAATTGTATTGGAGAATCACTCCCTCCGGGATATTTTGAGCGAGCGAGAACACCCACTCCGCCCGTTCTTTTCCCTGCGGCATATAGAGCCAGGAAATGAGATCCGCGTCCGGGGAAGATTCTTTCATTCCATCACGCATGGTTTCGACGGCGCGTATCCAGAGGTCCGTGTTTGAAAAACCGCAAGTCTCCCCGCAGACCGGGCGGACCTCCTGCGTGCAGGGACATGCGCTCAAACAGGTGGTCGGCCGTTCGCCGTGGGAGATATTGATCATTCCGCCCAGTTCCGGAACGGCCCGGAAAATCGATCCGACGCTCTCCCGGATATATTGCAGGGCGCCGTCGGTTTTCAGGCAGAAAGAGCGTTTCCCGAAAACTTCGCATCCGCCGAATTCGGGATGTTCTTTCAAAAAGGATGAATCCGGAGCAAACGCGGCCGGTTCGATGCAGAATACGAAAATCCGGATTCCGTATTCCAGGCACCGGGCCGCAACGGATCGGAGCTTTGAAAGTCTGCGTTCCCTGTCCGCGGACGGCTTTGTGAAGGAAGTCGAGGCGAGTTCCTTCCATTCGATCGTGATCCAGAGTCCATTGATTCCTTCCGAAGCCAGCCGCTCAAGATAGGCTTCCGGATAATAATCAAAATCATCCGCCAGTTCATCCCGGAAATGGGGGGCGCGCTTGATCGGGGAAAAAAAACAGCGTGAAATCCGGTTTTTCAGCCATGGTTTCCGGGAGAATGCTCCCGTTTTCAGGTAGGGGGCGTCCGCGGAAAGGAAAAGAGACTCCAGATGGTAGAGCGCACGCCGGATTCCTTCGGAGTCCCCCGCCCGAACCTCGATGCCGTGCCCGGAAACAGCAATCTCGTATGATTCGAACAAGGATTCTTCCTGAATGGAAAAACGGAGCGGGAGAGAGTTTCCAGAAGACCTTGCGGGCCAGCTTTCAAGAAACCGCTTGAAATTTTTCCAGACTGTTGCCAGACGTGGAAACGGAGCTTGTTCCGGGAAAAGGATTCCGGAGGAAAAATCGATTTCTTCCGCCAATGGTTCACGGTCGTGCCAGCGAAACTCGAAAGATGGTTCATGGCGGAGCTCTTCGACAAATTTCCATTCGGGTTCGTTGCGTTCTTTCATTAACTCTGCTTTCTTCATTTCCCGCGTTCAGAAGAATGACGGTCGAGGAAATCGCCGATCCGGTTTCGGAGCGTCGCCATTTTTTCCCCGTTCTGAATGGGGGAGAAGAGGTTTCCCCATGATGAAGAAAGCCGCCGGACCTCGGCAAGCAGAGTTCCCGCTTCGGCGGCGGCCTTTGCGTCGCCGTTTTTTCGGAGCGCATCCTGTGATTTCTCCAGCAGGACAAGCATCTCGAAATCTTCTCCACCCGCACGGCTCATTTCCATCCGCATGGTCGAACGCAAACCGTCCGTCTGCGGGATCATCCAGGTGGCGTTGTTGAAGGCATTCCAGCCGGGGGCGTTGTCGAAGGACGGCCACAGGGTGACGCACCATTGGAGCATCCCCCGGGCTCCGGAACGCCACATCCACCAGTAGAGGCCGCGCATTCCCGAATAAGCGGAGATATTTTCATAGAAGCCGGGGTTGTAGACCATCAGTTCGGCGTTCGTGGATTTGAGGTGCCGCAGGAGTTCCGGCGAACATGCCGTTGCCTCCGGGTACAGAAGAATCATCCAGATGTCGATCAGACCGTCCAGACGAGGAGTATAGTGCATGGGCGCGGAAAGTTTCACACCGGGGGCGTTTGCCCGGAAAACAGTCAGGTTTTCCCGAAGGTATCCGATCCATTCATCAGAGGGTTCGTCGAAAACATCCAGGACGATGGTGTCCAGCAGATTTTTTTCTTTCAGGTAAGCGTGAAAAGCTTTCGCGAAACCGGCGACGCGCTTTTTCCAGACTTCCGTACCGACTTCCTCCTTCGTTCCCCAGAAGCTTTTTTTCTGCGGAACGCCTCCCACTCCGAAACGGGCAAAGGAATTGAACACGCGGGGGGCTTTGGACTGTTTCAACACTTCCTGAAGTTCCGCTTCGAAAGCACGAGTATCCATTTTCACAACATTGCCGTCTTTATCCCATTCCACCTCCGGCCCCTTGCGACAGTACCATGTGCCGCGGGCGTCCGCCACATAGCGGAAAACATTTTTCCCAGCCTCCTTCGCCATTTCCGGATTTTTCGGATAGGCCTTCGAAGTCCGGAAGCACCATGGATTCAGAATGGAGGTAATTGTATTTTTATCTGGGAGGGCAAACTTCCAGACTTTCAGCCGAAGAGGTATATCCGCCAGTTTTTTTCCGTCGGATAAGACACGGATGTGACCGTCATACACTCCTGACGGGGCATCGGGAGGCACCTGAAGCCGGATCAGGAACGGTTGAGTTTTCCCGGCCGGACAGTCGATGGGAAGCATCTTCCCGAGGATGTCGCCGACTTCCCCTTCCAGCGTCGGTCCGGAGAGGATGTCCGCCTCGTTGCGGACGAACTCCAGCGGATGCCATGAAAATCCGCCTGTCTTGATTTTCCTTCCGCCGGTCGTAACGAGATCGCTGATTTCCAGACTTACCTTCGGGAGCGTTTTTTCTCCGGCTCTGACCGCTGTCTGGAAAATTACGCTCGCATTTTTTGCCGTATTGAGGACAATCGCGGATTCTCTGGAGCGGGGTGCTTTTTCATCGCGGAAAATCCAGGTGTCCGCACGGTCGAACCAGATATCCGCCTCTCCGGTTCTCCTCACGAGACGCCCCGTGTCCTGTTTATATGGGATGATATCCGCTGTTTTGAGTTTTTCCAGGTAACCGTCCGACAGCAATTTTTCCGCATTCTGCCGGATGTCTCCATGGAAAGGAGTGATGCAGAAATGTGCGGAGCGTGAGACCCATTTGTCTTTGCCGGGCCCCATACCGCCGCAACGCAATCCGATGAATGTGTTTTCCGTTCCGCCTCCCATCAGCAGGGAATCGGTTCCCGCGTCGGGCAGGAGGGTGAAGACGATTCCCGTGCCGATTGTTTTGTCATACTGTCCGATCAGCGCAAATGAATTCCATGTTGAGAACTCTCCGGAAACGGTTTTCCTTTTTTTGAGTTTGCGGTCATAGAACGGAGATTCTTCGAAGATTCTCACCTTATATTGAATCCCGCCGTTTTCTTCGACCGGATTCAGGCGGAACCAGGTCCGCGCATCATTTTTCATGTTGAAGAGGGAAAGATACCCCCATTCGGCCATGATAAGTCCGCGTGTTTCAAGGCGGACAGAGGTTTCCAGCGATGGGCTGTCTTTCCGGACCGTGCGGATTCTTGTGAAACGGAGATTTTTCCCTTCTGAAATGGCCTTGACCGTGATGCTTTCCTGAGATTTTTCGATGCGGATTTGAATGGGTCCCGCATTTTCTTTCCATGGGATGGAGGATTCGGTCCACCATTTATAGCTGTCTCTTGTACGCAATGCGACTTCCTCATTTTCCAGCCAGAGTTTTTTCCCGTCGAATGAAGAACTTTTGAGGCGGATCATTTGTTTTTTATCGAGAACGTATTCGGAGCCGCCGCTTCGGAGAATGACCGCATCGGCATTCTCCGAGACCTGCGGTTCTGTGGAAAATACCGCCGCCGCGAGGGAAAAAAGAACAAAAGAGAGCTTGAATGTGCCGGGCATGATGCATTCCTTTCTTTAGCGTGTCGTCTGTGTGAAAATATTCGGGTAAGCCACGGCGCTGATATAGGTCAGAAACCGGCTTGCCTCATAGGCAACATAGGTTTTGTGTCGTGCGATAGAAGTTGCGGGAAACGCTTCGGCATGACCGTCGGCCATGATGCCGTTTGCAATCTGATTGTGCACAAGATAGAGAGAGCCGAAAGAATTCGGGGTGGACGTCTTGTAGGTCAGGAAATTGTGCCATTGCACATCCTGTTCAATGGAACGCACATCCCCTGCCAGAATGATTTGAGACGGAGCGACAGGGTTGCCAAGCTGATCCGTCCTGTAATAAGCAGCGCGCAAATGAGCCCCGACGGTTCCCGTGGAAGGCGTCCCGTAGGTGCTGGCATAATCCCAATCCCCGCCATAAACGGCGACAGGAGTCACCGGACAGCGGATGGACTTGATATTGTTCAGCATTCCGGAGCGCTTCAGTTTCAACCCCCAGTAAACCTTGTTGTCAAGGTCGGTAATGCCGGCCACCCCGCAGAAGACCCAGTCGTCGTAAGAATCGCGGTAAAGCTGGAAGGCGAGTCCGGTCTGTTTCAGGTTGGAAGTGCAGCTGATGGCCTGCGCCTTTTGTTTTGCCTTGTTCAGAGCGGGCAGCAGCATTCCCGCCAGAATCGCGATGATCGCAACAACAACGAGGAGTTCGATCAATGTAAAACTCATGGCATTCCAAATTTTTCCGGCTTTCATAACAGCGACCTCCCTGCAGAATGATTTCATGTTTTTCTGTTAATCAATTATACCAAAACGGAGAGGATTTGCAATTCGAACAAGCGGGGAAAATACTTTTTTTTTGAATAAGTTCAGAATTTCAGAGAATCTATTTGCCGGAGGAAGATTTCCCGAGGATATTGGATTTGACAGGAGGCTCATGAAAAACTATATTTTCAGGAGAACACAGGGAACCGGTAAAATGAATATCGCTGCGACGAAAATCTACAGGACCTTGCTGGGCAGAATCCGGGAAGGCGTCTATCCGCCCGGAAGCCGTCTGCCGTTCGAAAAGGAACTGGCCGCCTCATTCAAAACCAACCGGATGAACGCGAAACGGGCGGTTGAACGTCTGGCGGGGGAAGGACTGGCTGTCCGGATTCGCCGCAAGGGCTCCTTTGTAACATCATCCGGCGCCGTATCGGCTCAGGCGGAAGAATTGCTCTCCTTGAGTGAAAAGCGGGTCGTGTTTCTGTATTCGGAACATCCAACGAACATTCATTGGAACAAAGCCACGCTTCAGAGTTTCCGTGAATGCGCAGACAGCTTCGGGTATGACGTTCATTATGAGGCCGTGCCGATTGACCGGGGACGCGGCGCCCTTGCAGACATGATGCGTTCCATTGCCAGACTGCGTCCGGCGGGTCTTGTCATGTTTCTCGATAATTTTGAATATCTTTTCATGAGCGCGAATTCGGATCTCTTCGGACTTTTCACGTGTCCGGTAATATCCCTGAACCGCACGGGAGCCCCCATCTGCATCAAGGATATCATCACGATCGATCTGGACCATTACGGCGACGGAGTCCAGGCGGCGGAACTTCTGCTGGCGAATCAGATTTCGGAAGTCATGTTTTACTATACAGAATCTTTTAAAGCACTTTCGTGGTTTCAGCAGCGCAGGGAAGGCATAGTAAAAACGCTGTCCTTTTCCGGAGTCAGAACGGAACTGTTTGAAGCAGGGCGTCACGATGCTTCCAGACTGAAGAATTTCGTGCTTAAAAACGGTCCCGGGAGCATGGTCGTCGCCATCAACAACGATCATGCCGAACAGATAGTCAAAATGCTTGCGCTTTCCAGTCTGGCCGCGGGAAAAGACTATCGATTGCTGGCTTTCGATGATTATCCGCCTTTTCACAAATACCGTCTGACCTCGTTCGGAATCGATACGGAACGTCTGGGGGTTCTTGCCGCCAAACTGATATGTTCCAATCGGCGGAATCGGGAAATGTCCGGAAATTGTTCCATCCGTGTGAAGTCGATTCTTTTCATCAGGGATTCCTTCCGTCCCGCCGTTCTCCCCGCGGATCTCCGGAATGGAATGGCAGACGCCTGATTTCAGGAAAGACGGACAGGACCGTCGAAAATCTGCGCCGGATGGAAAAAACCTATATCTGTTGAGAAGGAAGAGATTATTCTGCCTGAAGCTGAATAATCTTTCTTCTTACTTAAGAGGAAAATTCAACCGTTTCAGGAGGTCTGCTTTCGTCAGAACTTTCCCTGCCCCATTCCGGAAAATGATCCGGAGATGAGGATCATTCACTTCTTTGCGGAAGACGAGTTCCTGTGCAAATTCTTTTTCAGGAGCAAGTGTTCCCGGTGTAAAATGTATTTTTTCCACAGGATTACCGTTGTCCAGCAGTTCAGCCTCTGCGGTTACGTTCTTCAGAATGGTGATTCCGCCGATAGAGAGAATCGCCTTTTTCTTTCCGGACCATTCACAGGAAATGACCGCATTTTTGTCCAGATAGTCCACGGGATGTGTCCATTCCCGGACTAGAAGTGTCTGATGATGAAATCGCTTCGTTCCCTGCGGGAGTTCCCGTCCCCCGTAGACCGTTTCGAGACTCAGGTCTCCTGCCTTGTTCAGCCCGATATAGTTGTAAAAAAGACCGTCTGGCGAAAGTTCTTCCAGCGGCGTAATAGAGCCGAGAAGAAGTCCGTTCACAGCATAAGCCCGCCACGGTTGAGCGGGCAGAAACATATCGCTCATGCTCTCCGGCATGACAACCGCCATTCGGCTCACAATACAGTCATAAGGGACCTGCTGCATCAGTGTCCCGGAACGCTGATGCTTTTCCTCAGGCTTCCGGGTGGGCAGATAAAGCCGGACTTTATTGTGGTCGCCTGTCCGGTCCGGATCGATCATGATATGAGACCAGTAGGAAACCGTATTCTTTTTGATATCCTTCTGAGGGACCCCCGTCAAAATCGTTTCAATTTCCATAGCGGCAGAACCAGTCCGGAGGGTCATTACCCTTTCAAGAAGTCCGGCCCCTTTCCGGCAGCGGACCGAAAGGGAACACTCTTCCGGACTTTTTTTCAAAATCCTGACCTGATACACCACATACTGTTTAATGGAGCCTTCTTCCCAGATCCAGTCTTCATACCCGGCAAAGTTGCTTCTGGAAACAACGAAAACCCCTTCTGTCAGTTCCAGCGCCTTATACTCCAGCGCCGGAAAGCAGTGCCGCTCCCCCTTTTTCAGCATGAACTCGGCAATGCGTCCGCTGGAGGACGGCGTTATGACCGCACGGATGTATTCATTTTCCAGGACAAATACCTCTCGTCCGGAGTCATCTTCTTTTGTATCCAGCGTACATTGCGCCCGGAGAGGCAGAGCAATCCCGCAGCAGACGGCAAAAAGGAACAGACAGAATTTTTTCATTTTATTTTCCTGGAATAAAATCAGTTTTGCAGCGGACGTTATCAGAAATCCGCAATTCGTCAATCAGACAGGGCAGCGCATAGTTCCCGGCGCCGTAACTGCCGCCGATGAAGAGCCGGTTGGCTGGTTCTTTCAGAATGCCGTCGAAACGGGTATTCTGGGAATTCACCAGTTTCCCGTCCACAAAGAGTTGGATTTGTTTCTTGTTCCAGGTCAAAGCGACATGATGCCACTCTTTTTCAGTCCATGACTCAATGGGGCATTTGCCCCGGACCGCCCGAATACTATTTTTGTTCCAGTCGGAGCCCTTGAATTCCCGGGGAGTGTCTTTGTCATTGATTTCGAATTCCAGATACCATTTCGTTTTAATGGTTGACCAGTGGTTATACACCAGACGAAGGGTCGCCCATTCCGCTATCTGTCCAAAGTTATCGCCTCGTGCCAGAAGAAAGAGAACGGTAAAAAGTTCAGCCTTGGGCATTTGGTTTTTTCTTGCTTCTCCCAGTTTGACCCACATTTCCACCGTGCCGGTCTTTGCATTGTAATTCCCTTTGGGCTGAGCCTGCAGGAACTTGTACGGGCCGTTTATTTCGGAGGGGCTGACGCATTCCGCATTGCGAACGATCAAGGCTTCTCCGGCCTTTCCTCCCTTGTTTTCCGTTATGGCGGCATGTCCTTTCAGAGAGGTGCCCCCAGCGGCGCTGTCCGCTTCCAGTTTCTGGTCGAAAGAACAGTAGAAAAGGGTGTGTTCATCGATCCCATCCGCGCAGACTTCAAGTCCCGCACAGAAGGCGCACATGGTCAAAAATTTTTTAATCATTTTCAGTTTCCTCCCGGTTGATTTTTTTGAATTCATCACATTCCGGGCCAATTGGCCCCTTTGCCTATTCCGCCTTTCGTCCGCATTTCCTGTGTGGCCGGGTCCCGGGCATAGGCAGATCCGGGATCAGCGAATTTGCCGAAGTAGAAATACTTCCGGTCCAGAAGACGCATCACTTTGAAGGTAAGTTCAAACCGATCTTTTGCCGTGGGGCCTGAGATCAGCAGAGACTTGTCCGGAGAAAGCGTAACCCCCGGATTCCCGGTAATAAAACGGATGGCTCCGGGGACCGGATTTGTCCCCGGCATGATCTGCGGAGCCCCCATTGTCCCGCCTGTGACTTTATCATAAAATTTGAAATACTCCGCCAGATGCTTTGCCGCGTACCGGTCATATTTATCAGCGTTGGTGGGAAGGTAGATGAGCGCTTTCCCGAATGGGAAATCCAACAGTTCCTTTACGCTTAACCGATAGATCGAGGACTTCCAGATAAATTCCAGTTTTCCGGAAGAGGCAGACTGAAGAGTCCAATGGTCCGTGCCTTCAGCCACCGTTTTTCCGTTGAAGCGGATCTCCACACCTTCACATGCTTCCGGAAGGCGGAAGGTGATTTTTCCGGAAACCGGTTTCCCAGCAGTAAATTCCACCGTGGAGGTTCCCCCGGTAAAATCCGCTTTAAAGAAGGCTTTCGCACGGACATCTTTCACGCCGGCGGGGAAGGCCATCACCGGACGGAACAGGAAAATCTCCTTGCTGGACATTCTTTTTTCCAGCTTTGTAAAACGTTCGTTCAATGTATTATCCAGCGCTTTCCCATCCATGCAGGCAAAGGCATAGTCGTCATTTCCAAGATACTTGCAGTCCACCGTCGCAACCGCTTCTTTCGCCTTCAGGGACTGATTGCCGATGAAGAAGCAGGTGTTCAGGCCTTTGCCGTATCGGCTGAACCAGAGTTTTCCGGATACACGGATCGCCGGAATTGTCTGATATCCCTGATTGATAACCTCCTGTGCAATGGGCAGATACCGAACAATCTTTTCACAGCCCCATGCGCCGTTGGGATATGGGTAATAGGCATAGCGGAACATGAAAAGAATGACATTGTCCCGGAGGGCATTGTAGACTTCACGAATCTTTTCCGGTGAATAATCACGCCATGGCATGACGGTTCCGTATTTTTCCGCATCGAAGTCATTACAGTAGTTGAACGGCTTGTTTCCGCACATGAATCGCATCACCTCCTGATCCCCCGGAGAAGTGAAGGCATCGGAGAAGGAGCCGTCGTTGTTGAGTGCGTCAGAACGGATGGAGGTATAGTAAAGGCTCTTGCCGCCGCCCGCCATATTGCCTACCGTCCCAAGAATATAGGGTCCTTTCCGGAGGGAGTGGACCACATCCATCCACATAGCGGTTGCTACTGCCTCCCTGACAAAGACCCCCTCTTTGTCCCAGGCGCGTCCCGGAGATGTCTGGACCCCCGGCTGTTTCCGGGCAATCCCCGGCGCAGCGGAACAGTCAAACGCAAACCCTCGAACATCAAGATTATCATTGATCTGCTTTATCGCCTTGACTGTATCCTCGCCAAACTTGTTATTCCAACCCCAGATCCGGCACTCTACACTTTTCCCGAAGACCCATGGCGTGATCCGGTTACTTGTGTTTTTATCCGTAATCCAGCAGTCCGGATAGGAATGTTTCATCAATTTTTCATCGCAGAAGGTAATGATGTAGTAAAAGAATGCCTGATTGTATTCTTCGTGCATGTCAATAGCCTTTTTCCGGCGAGCGATGAATTCGTCATAGTCGGGGATTTCCAGAGTGTTTGTATGAAGATTCTTGTCTTCGGTCACTTCCCGCCGTCCATACCAATCTCCGGTGGCATGGAATGGCGCATATCCCCAGACCCAAGAACCGCTCTGACGTCGTACATATTCCCGAACAATATCGCCACGGTTCCAAAGTTTTTCATAGTAGATCCGATCTCCGCTCAAAGATCCCTTGGTGAGGCGGGGGTCCACCTTCGGATTGATTGCATAGTTTCCGTCGGAAGCATCCTGAAATTCCGCAACGGCATTGCGATAGCCATAATCCGGTACAAAATCAAAGGCAAGGAACTCGACTTTCTCACTCTTCTTCGGGTCCACCACAAGTTTGACGCCATAGTAGACTCTGCGGGACCCGCCATTGACCTGGACTCCATTTTCTATATGGTTGAAAATCTGCATCGGTTCAATTCCAATGGCAAAGCCTTGCTTTTCTGTATATACACACCCCATTGGGAAAGAGTTGTAAAGTTCACTATTCTCTGAATTACGGGATACCTTTTCCAGAAGCTGACGGCCATTCCAATACCGGAACCCCGTTTCAGGAAGTCCCATATTTTGACGGACCAACAGAAAAAGCTGATCGTCGGAAAGGTTTTTCACCGTGACGATATTCCGCAGAATTTTACCGGTATTACACCATGAACTTGTGATCTCCATGGCAGGGGAAACGGTTTTATATCGGAGAATTGTATTTCCATTCATCCGGCTGATTTCCGGTTTTCCAAGCGTAACGATGGCATTTCCGGCCTTGCCATTCATGATCTCCAACGGAATCATGGTTGGAAAAGCCGTTTTTCCCGAAGTCTGATAAAGAACTTTTCCGTCCGGCTGGAAGATCGCCTCAAGGGCCATCAGTCCGGTGGCGGTCAGCATCATTGCCGCTGCTGTCAATAGTTTTTGTTTCATGTTTTTCTCCTGATGTATGTTATTGAAGAAGTGAATCAGCAACGTTGTCTGTGTCAAGAATTTGAAAATCGTCCAGAACGCAGCGGAATAGCGGTTGTTGACGGCGCATGACACCGCCTACCGCAAGCTGGCGCGCTCCCGGAACCAGCGAGGGATCATTCAAAGGACAGGTCCCTCTGGCGGCAAGTTTGCCATCCAGGTAGAGACAACGGTCTTTGCCGCCGTTTGTCCAGGAAACCGCCGCATGATGCCATTCTCCGTCTTTCCAGCGGACGGGAGCAGAAATCATATATTTTTCATGGTCGGGAGAAACAAAACCGCCGAGATCATATTTGACTCTGCCCCGGTATTCGGCAAACAAAAATTTCAAAACTCCTTTTTTCCGCTCCAGTGCAAGGAATGCATAAGCATTGCATCCTTCCAGAGCCCACTCAGCACCGGGAAGGACCACCCAGTCAGTCACTCCGGCGAAGGGCAGCAGGAAATCCCGTCCATCCTCCGGAATGCCGCACAATTTAACATAAAATCCAATTCGCCCTTTTTGCGAGAAGAAGTTCCCTTGGGTCTTGAAAAGAAGAGGAGAATAGAGAACCTGACTGCCGTTTTCCGTTTCCGTCATGCCGGGGGTCATATTGAGACCCGGTGTTCCGTTACGCCCGTCCTTTCCTTCAGTCATCCCGGCGGTGATGAGAGTCTCCCCGCTGCCGTCCCGGGATTCCGCGCAAACCGTTTCATTGAAATCCGCCCTGAGCAAGACGTGTTTTTCTGTATCCGAAGCAGACAGTTCAGAAAGAATCGCCAGCAGCAATAGGGATGTCAGCAATTTTTCGATACGCATAGAACTTATCTCCTCCTTTTAAAGAAATTGAAGAAGTATCTTTTATTGTTTGTAGAAGAAGCAGACATTGTAAAAACCTACATCATCAACTGTATTTTTATAAGTTGCGCTGAGTTCTGCTCCGCTCATCGGTTGGACGTGTCCGTCGATCATCAACAGATGCGCCCGTTTAGAATGGGCAAGCAAAGAACCCGGGTAGTTTCCAAAGGAACCTCCGTTCAGCGGAGAAAGGCGGGCAAGGTCTTTGTCCAGTTCGATACAATGCGCTTGTATTGCTTTGCTTCCACTCCAGGAATCAGAAATCCACCCGAAGGAGGAGGGACGAGTGATCGCCCTCACCAAAATACCGTACCGGTTGCCCGAATACATCTGATAATTAACCGTCTGAACTTTCACATTGCTGATCCCGTACCATGAGAACATTCCGTAAGAAGCCAGTTGAAGATTTGTGGTTCCTTTATTCTCAATATCCGGACAGGTGAGCTGAGATTTCTGGAGTTTTGCCCAGATCGCTGATCCACTGCCGTAGCCCCACTTACCGGTCTTGCTCAAGTATCCCGTTTCAAAGAGACCATGGGCCCAGGAGCTTGCGGCATAGAAACCGCGGTCGGGGACGGAATAGCCGTTATTTTCATCCGCATAGTTATTGAGGGCGAGAAAGACCTGTTTCTGCCGTCCGATGCAATCAGCGGCTTTTGCCTTGTTTCTGGCATTGTTCAGTGCGGGCAGGAGCAATCCAGCCAGAATCGCAATGATGGCGATGACAACCAGGAGCTCGATCAGTGAGAAAGTTTTTTTCTTCATCTTCCGTGTTTCCTTAATTAAAGTTTTCCTGTTTTTCAGATTTGTTTTTGAACAGTCTCCGCTGATCGGAGACTGTTCACGAATTTTGCGCCTGTTCCGGCATCGTTCCAAGAAAATAATTGCTTTTTTTCAGATGAAAAATCGTGGACAAAACGGACAATATTTCCGGTTCGCATACTGTTGTCCATTCTGCGTCATGTTCTTGCCATTCCGGCGCATTTTGTAGCATCTTTCTCAATTCCTCCAGCATTGCCACTGCCGTTCCTTTTGGTTTCTTTCTATATATCTTCGAAAAACTAAAATTCAACATCACAGAGGGGGAAACGGCTTTCCTGCGGAAGAATATTGTTCGTCAAAGTTATTTCCCCGCAGTTGGAAAGTTCTATTGCTTTGCCCGGTTTCTGGCTGTGATAGGTATCGTCTTTTATCCAGCGGTTTCCAGCAAATACGAGATCGTCAGTCCAACTGGCTTTCAGCATTCGCCCGTGGGAGTCTTTGAATTCGTTGTCCAGAATTCGGATATGACGATGATAGAAACTGTCCAACATATCCATTGAGGGATGAAATGCTATGACCGCCTGGGCGGCTCCGGAACAGCCGAGGTAAAAACAATTATCAAAGAGATTGTTCCGGATCAGCATATCATTCACCGGCCCCGCCTCAAACCAGTAACTGGAATCTCCCGCGACATAAATGGCGGCCCCCGGAGTATGAAAAACATTGTTTTCTATGACAGCATGTCCTCCACTGGAACAGAGAACCCCGCGAGGCTGATTTCCCCGAAACACACAGTCCCGGATCAGCACATCGGGTTGTCGGTCCAGATTCAGAACTGGAGCCGCAAAAGGGGTATCTTCCGGAATGGGTTCGGCGGTATCAAACCAGGCATACTGTTTACCGTCTTCGAGAAAACTCACGGTATAACATCTGCCGTCAATCAGCAGGTGTTCCCCCACTTCCGCAAAAGGGACCCCGAACTGCTGGTAATGTCCCGCACGCAGAAAATGAACCTTATTTTCCCGGGGGATGTATGAACGATAGACTCCGTGGATATTGACAGCATCGTCCCACTGATTCTCAAAACAGCAATTCCGCAGGACGATCCGTCCGCCGCAGTTGGCAAAATGAACGGCATCATCGGAAACGGAGACGGATCTGCCGCTTCCGGGGCGGCCCCCCACACGGACTTGCTCCAGTGCAATGTCAAAGGAGTTCTGGGCCACCACCCCCATGCCGCTGGCTGAATGGATTGTCAGATCTCTGATCGCCACCTGACGACAGGCATCCAGAACGATTCCGGGCGTCAGACGAGCTTCCGGCTTCATGACAATCCGTTCTCCCGGAAAAGCTTTACCATACCGGTTGGGGAAACGGACCAATCCGGGCGCGATCTCCTGAACGGTAATGTCAACCAAGCCGGATTCCCGCCCTTCCATCCGTTCCCGGCGGACCGTATCGAAGACCTCCCAAGGGAAGGAGTCCTTCATGAATTTGAAGTCATCATTGATGAAACATATCTTGCCGTCAAGAATCCAGTAGGGGCGTTCCTTTGGGAAACGGAGGGTAATAGAACTGTCATCACAGGATTCCACGTCGGCTTCCACCATGGAGGGGATCGCAAAATCAATGGTGATTCCGCTGAGTCTGAGGTTCAGGACACGGAAAAAGCGAAACGGAACCACTCGTCCGTGAAAGATAAATTCCGCATGATCGCCTTCAAGGGTAAAACCGTCCCTGTCTTCGACATGAAAGATCAGTTTTTTCAGACCTTCATCATTATTGGTGACATAGACATACCTTGTCTCCGCGCCCTCCGGATAAAAATGATAAGCCCCTTCCGGAAAAAAGATTCCCTCTTTTTCCGAACGGAGCGCTTCTGCAACGGCAGGGGTCCAGTTCTCCCCGGATTTGAAACTGCTGAAGTCCTGAATATTTTTCTTCAATATCGTCATTTCTGCACTGTTCCCGGTATAATTTTTAAACGCGGAAGAGCTGTCCTTCTGCATCCGTTCGGAGTGTAGCTGTTTCTCCTTTCCGGAGCGGAATCGTCAGCAAATTTTCTGAATCCGCTGTACGGATGCGGATCTCCGTATTTCTGGAAGCCGTCAGAACAAGGGATTTTGTATGCCCTTTTTCATATCGTCCGGAAGCCCGAATGCCGCCCGGCAATCTCATCTCTTTCATCTCCGCATAGGTCCATTTTTTGGGAATCCCGTAGAAGAAATGCAATTCTCCATCCTCGGAATTGGTCAGAAGGTCCTGAACCGCCGTGACCGCCCCCATGGCTCCGTCCATCTGCATGATTTCCCCCCGGAGATCGGCGATGAAGGTCAGTCCCGGAAACCACGCGTCATGGAGGGAACCGCCGCCTTCATTGTTGAAACATTTCTTCCAGAGTTCCAAAATCAGTACCGCCATCTCGGAGTGCTTCATCCGGCTGCGGATTTGAGAAGCCCAAGGCATACACCAGCCGGTCCAGGTTCCCATCCCGCTTTTGGTCCATTGGAAAATTGAGTTGTCGATGACTTTTTTCCAGTAGGGGTCGCGAATATTCAAAATGTCAAAAGGAACCAGTCCGCCCAAATGGGAATGATGGCGGTGGCTTTCCCGCAGTTTCAGTCCTTTCCATAATGCGATCTCCGCTTGGTCTCCCCGGCCGGAAATCGCGCAGAGTGGAAGTTTTTCCTCCACTTCAAGCCAGAAAGGATCCGGCTCGACATCAAGCCACCGGGCCGCTGTCAGCAGGTTTCTGGCCAGCCGGTGAACAGCGGCCAGCTGAAAACTGGAATTAATGCCCCATGCATTCATTCCTGCATCCCGGTACTCCGGAGAAACGCTGACGGGAAGTTCCAGCGTCCCGTTCTTTTTCCGGATGATCATTTTCCGGAAGACCCGCATCGTGCCGCACATGAAATCAAAGACTTTATCCCGGAGATAATCCCGATCGCTGTTCATATCGCAGTAGTCGAACATCATTTGAGAAATCCATGCGGCGCAGGCATGATTGATGCTGCCGGTCCAGAAATTGCCCATGCAAGTGCAGCGGTCATCCACCGCATGGGGCAGCATGTATCCGTCATTGATTCCCGCAAAACACTTTGCGTTGTGCCGAAGGATCTCCCTCCAGGAGAAGATCATCTCGAAGAGAAGTTTCAGATGGTCTCCGAGCCCCGCCTTCAATCCGGGAGAATTGCACAACTGCACATTGATATTGAAATGGTAGTCCCCCTGCCATGGCGGCAACCGGTCATCTTCTATCCATGGCCCCTGAAGTCCGGGGGAAGTCCCCGCGGGATTTGTCATAATGCCGTATTTATACATTCCGTGATAATAGATTTCCTCCAGATCGGGATGGTCAAGAGCGATCATGGGGACCCGTTCCCAGTAATTGTTCCACCAGGAACTTCCCGAGGCGAAGATTTCAGCAAAAGAGGGAAGAGATTTTTCCGCGTAATCTTTCAGCGGCGCATTCCCCCGAAACAGCGAAAAAGCAAACTCATCTCCATTTTGTTTCATGACCGCAATACAAGCCGGATCTTCCGGGAGCTCCTGACGGAATCCCTGGACCGATCCGGCATTCAGCCGTTCCGGAGGGGAAAACCCGTGTTCTTCCAGTGAATTGTGCTCACAAAGTTCATGTTGTTTAAAATCCCGGCCGCGGAAAATATCCCAGGAGGGAATCAGTCGGACTTCGGCTTTCTCGGGAACCCCCTGACAGACGAGTCCGTCCCGGCACAACATGTCGCAGCAGAAACGGAGGCATTTCTCTATTTCCTCCGGAGTTTTGAAGATGACTTCAGTCATCCCGGTTTCCAAAGTCAATTCATGACGCAAGAGAACGGAACCTTCCGGCAGGGTGATGCTGATGCGTCCCACCGGGATCAGACTCGGACAAGTCACGGTTCCGGCCTTATCCCGAGCAAAAATCCGGTTTATCTCCGCCTGATCTTTGCGTTGCAATGCCTCGCAGACAGCCTCCCAGTTCTGCCGATCCCGGATAGGCATGCCGCCCCGATGATCCCACAGATCCCCGCAGCCCGCCGTTATATGGAGTGTATTGTTTTCTCCCCATAAAAGAAAGCCGAGTTTTCCGTTGCCCAGCATGGCACCGCACTGAATCCTCGGAAGAGGAAAAGCTTTTGTGATGACAGTCATCGGAAAACACCTCCTTTCTGAAGGTTCTGCTGTTTTTAATTTCCATGGGATCGCGGATTGATGCCGTATCGCAAAATACAGAAAAATGTCCTTCCCGTTAGAAATCGTAATGGATGCGCTCCGGCGTGCCGGTTTCCGCCGAACGGATGGCGGCTTCCGCGAAGGCGACGGTACAAGTTCCTTCGCGTTCATCGGTCGGAAATGGCTTTCCGGCGGCGATGTGATCGACGAAATCCGCCAGTTCGTCCCGGACATTGTGCGACTGAACCCGGACCGGTATTTCGGCAAATGCCGCTTCTCCTGACGCCATCGTCACGGACTCTTCGCAAATTTGAATTTTGCTGCTTGTATTGTCGCAGATGATGGTTCCGGCGGTGCCGTAAATCACCGTCCGCATCGTATAGGGACGTTTGACGCCGATGGAAACGAAGAGACGCCCGATGACGGAATCCGGAAATTTGACGACGGCTTCCGCCGTGTCCGCCGTCGGCCACGACGGGAGGAATTTATGGTTCATGTAGGCGAACACCTCCAGCGGGTTTCCGGCAAGCCAGCGCATCAGATCGAGCGCATGACATCCGCCGCCGAGGAATCCCTGCCGGCGGATGTCCGGGGAACAGCGCCAGTTCTGCCATCCGGGGCAGAGGGAATAATCATGAGCGTATTCACTTTCCAGCGCAACCAGTTCCCCGATTCGTCCGGAACCGAGTAACTGTTTCGCCAGCTTGAAGCCCGGAGCATACCGGCAGACCTGTCCTGTCATGAAGGAACGGGAGGTCTTTTTTACCGCCGCGAGGATTTCCCGGCATTCAGCCACCGTCGGCGCCAACGGCTTTTCACAGATGACATGTTTGCCGGCATGCAGGGCCCGGACAGCCTGTTTCATGTGAAGGTGATCCGGCGTGGCAACCACGATGATATCGGCGTCGGAATTATAAATCTCCTCTTCCGAAGCGGCCAGCGGAATTCTCTTTTCCCTGAAATATTCGCGGTTGATCCGCGGATTCGAATCGAAGGCCGGATCAAAAACTTTAATAAGCCGTGTTTGCGGCAAGTCAACCGCCGCTTGTCCCCACGCATCCCCCATGCCCAATCCAAGAACCGCCACGCGGTATTCCATGCCGACATCCTCCATGCTTTCTTTCTGTTTCCCGATTTCCCATGTCCGAATCCGGAAAGAAGTCTCTTCGGATTCATTCTGGGTATAAGGTAGTCCGGCACGGGAATGAATGCAACCATTTCCGATTGTATTATATTCCTTTTTTATTGCCATTGATTATGACTGAAAAACGTGTATATTTTATAATATCAACGAAAAAGAAGGATTTATTGATTTGCTTATGTTATCAGATTCAGTAAAAGTCAGGAATTACCGGAGGGTTCGGCATCCCTTCAACGGGTCCAACGCTTTTGAACTGCTGGACATCGTGGAAAACGGTCCGCTGGAACCACAGGGAGACACCCATTTCGATCCGCAGATCATTCTTGTGCTGTCGGGGGAATTCGAAATGCGTTATCAGGATTTCAGCCGGGTCTGCCGCAGCGGCGAACTCTGTCTGACCGGGATCTGGGAGCCGCATTCGGCCAGACTGAGGCCGGGCCGGGTAAGATACCTGGTCATTACCATGGATTTGAATCTGATCGGAACGGTTTCTCCGTTTCACGACATCGATTGGCTTCGTCCGTTTCTGCTGAAACCTTCGGAACGTCCCGGAACCGGTTCCCGCCGGGAACGTGCCGGATTACTGTTGACCGCTCGAAGATTATTGCATCTGCGGCGAAGCCGGATTGCCGGGTATCGGACCGGGCAATGGCTGGAGATTCACCGTCTGCTCTGGCAGTTGACGACCCAAATACCGCCAGTGGAAAACGTGTCAGCGACGTCCCTGCTGCAAATCTATCCGGCTCTGCTTTTAGCCAGAAACGAAGTGAATCGGGTCATTCCTCTGAATGAGGCGGCAGGTGTCTGCGGACTGAGCCGCAGTCGTTTCTGTGCCGTATTCAAATCTCACATGGGATTGTCGTTCTGGAATTTTGCCCTGCATGGAAGAGTTGTTTGCGCCGCCCGGAAATTGTTGACCTGTTCCGGAATTTCCATGAAACAGATTGCCTTCGAGCACGGGTTTACCGATGTCAGTCATTTCTACCGGTCATTCCGGAAGATATTTGGCTGTACTCCAAAACGCTTCATCGTCCGCGGCAACGGAAAATGACCATTCATTTTTAAATTGTCCCTTGACGGTTAGGTTGCGGCAAAGCCATGGACATCGGCGCACGGAATGTATTTGAATTTGATACAGTGTTTGTTCCGCTCCAGAACATTATCGACATTTTTTTCAAGAATCAACTTTGACAAGACAGATCCCCCGGATATAATAGTGCTCATGGAAAACCAATGCTGAATGCTCAACGAAAAAGGGGATACTACATGCAAACCTCAGTCAAAAAAAGATTCATCGCCATTCTTTGGACGTGTGTTACGTTTTCCGTGACGGCGGCGCCGAACCTGGTTCTCAACCCATCCATCGACAAGGAGGCTCTCGCGCCGGAATTCGCGATTGTGGAAGATCCAGGCAGCTGCAAACTCACCAGATTCGTCGAGGAAAACGGAAATTCTGCGCTGAAGTTTGAACTCACAAAAATCCGTGCCAAGGACAACCGCCGGATGGTGAATGTAAGTTTCCGGATCGGCGGCGACAAACAGGGAGACGGTTTTCCATGCAAGCCGGACACGGTTTACAACATCTCCTTCTCCATGAAAGGCACGATCAACCGCTGCATGGGATGTTTCTTCGAGTGGGACGGACTGCCAACCTCGTGGAAAAACCGCAAGAAAATCCGCATCCAGCAAATTCACCTGATGCATCCGAAAGACGGCTGGGTCACCTGCAAAGCCTCCTTCAAGACGGGTCCGAACGCAAAACGCGTTGCGCCGGGTCTCTGTTTCTGGGCCGACGCCCCCTCCATTCAGGAAAAGGAAGGCGACTACATTCTCGTTGACAACATCGTCGTCGAAGAGGCCGAGAGCGCCGCGGCATCCCCTGCTCCGGCTCCGGGAAAACCGCCGACGGCTGCCGGAAACGCACAGAAGGCCGTGGAGGAAAATCTTGTTCAAAATCCGTCTTTCGATGGAACGGCTCCGGGGGTGCCCCCGACCGGCTGGCAGATTTCCAAAGCCAACCTTTCCTTTTTGACGGTTCGGGACGGCATTGCACACATCGTCATGCCGAATGAAAAGGAGTTCAACTTACGTAGTTCCCTGATTACGCTCAATCAAAAAGTTCCGAAACCGATCCGGTTCGGGCTCACGATGAAGGGAGAAACCGCCCCTTCCGATTGGCGGTACGGTCTGATTCTGGATGCGCTGGAATATCAGGACGGGAGCAAAGGCGGCTGGTCGGACACCCATTTCATATTCCAGACGTCTTCCAGAGCATGGCTTCCGCAAACCACTATTTTTGAACCGAAAAAGCCGATAAAATCGTTTCGTCTTCTGTTTCTCTGTTCCAATGCGACCGACCTTCAGATCAAGGATATCTTTGCGAAGGAAATCGAGCCTCTTCGTTCCACCCCCAACGCCGGACTGAATTATGACGGCAGCCATCCGACAAACCTCGTCTCCAACGGCAATTTCGAGATCGTTTCCAAAGGCACTCCCAAAAACTGGATTCCCTTTTTCAACACGCATCCGCTCTACCGCCAGCTTCCGGCGCGGATCAATGCCGCGGTGGATGACAAGACACGGCATTCCGGCGACTCATCCCTGCTCCTTTCAGATTCCGGACAGTCTATCGCGGGCGTTGAAAACTACATTTTCTCGACCATCGACTCCACCCGGAAATTCCGGCTGTCCGGCTGGGTCAAAGCCGACAACGCCACCGGCATGACCTTTCTGGAAGTTCTTTTTTACCGCTGCTGGCTTCCAATGGGATTCGGGTCCCTTACCGAACACCGGAATTACGGCTCTTACTGGAATATGATCGAACTCGCCGGCTCCCTCCGGACTCCGGTCACGTCCGGTACTCACGACTGGAAAGAACTGTCCGTCGAGGGCTCGGCTCCGGCGGGGGCGAATCTGGTCCGTTTCCGCATTTACAGCATCAACAATACAGGCAAAGTCTGGGTGGACGACCTTTTCTTCGACGGTTTCGGCATTGCCCCCATGGAGCTCGTCATGAATCAGTCCGGCTTCCCGGAAAACGGTGAAAAACGGGCATTCGTCCGCACCTCTCTGCCGGACACGGAAGGAACATTCCAGCTGAAACAGAACGCCAAAACAGTCTACAGCGGAAATCTGCTTCCGCTCGGAAGAGGGGAATGGGGACGGAACAACTTTGCCGCCGATTTCTCCAAATTCCGGAAAGAAGGAACCTATACGATCGAGTTCAAAATCGGCAGGGAATGCCTTGAATCAGGACCGTTCACCATCTCGAAGGACTTTTTCCGCCAGTTTGCGGAGGAAAGCCGTAAAATGATGTTTTTCCAGCGCTGCGGCTGCGAGGTTCCGGGCGTCCACAAGGCCTGCCATCTGGACGACGGACAGCTCCGAAGCAAGCGCGATCTCACAAAAGGCGGAAAGGTCACGGGACACCTCGATCTTTCCGGCGGCTGGCACGATGCGGGCGATTATGACAAGTATGTCGCCTGCGAAGTTCTCCCGGTCATCACCCTGCTCCGGCTTTCCGAACGATTCCACTCACCGGAATTTTATGACGAGGCCTCCTGGGGCGCGGCGCACATCATGAAAGCAGTCCAGCCCGACGGAAAAATCTATTGGGCGGTCGAACGGACCAACCGTTTCGGCGATATCCGGATGGATCAGATCTCTCCCGACAAGGAAACGGACAATATCGTCGGCAACGAGGATGACCGGCTGGCGATCGGTCCCGGCTACTGTATCCGCACCCCGTTGGCGCTCACGGAATATCACCTTTATGCCAAAGACAGGAACAAGTCGAAAGCCGAAGAAGCTCTCCGCAAAGCGTTTCTGTCACGCAACGCCTTCATGAAGAATTTCCGGTTCAATGAGAAGAGCACATGGGTCCTCCACATGCCGCTGGTCGTCCAGACCGAATGCAACTTCTACAAAATCACCGGCAAGAAAGAATATCTGGACTCCGCCCGGAAATACCTCAAAATCATTCTGGACAACATCGAACGGTGCAACCGGACGGGAGACTGGAAAAACGTGGAACTGGACTCCCATTATTATCCATATGCCGCCCTTGGCGTTCCGATGCGTTTTGCGCTGGCATATCCGGACGATCCGCTCGTGCCTGAAATCAAAAAAGCGGTCAGGGGATACATCGACCTCGAAATTCTGCCGTCGGTGAAAAGCACGACTTTCGGAATTCTGGACGCCCGTAAAAAAATGGAACAGGGAAGAACCACCAATCACACCTCGATCTGGCAGCTCGGCGCGGCTTCGACTATGGCCGTCGCGGCGGAGCTTTTCCGCGATAAGGATTATCTGACAGATGCCGAACGGCTTTATCAATATGTGTTCGGGGTGAATCCGGCGGGAATGTCTCTCGTTACCGGACACGGCTGGAAAGCCATGCCGATCATGTCCGCCGCCAGCGGAATTCCCGGACGCACCAACGGAACGGTTGTGCCGGGCGCGATTTACAAGGGAATCCGCCGCGGACTCGGCAATGCGCCCTATGCAAGCGCGGCCAATCTCAATAACGGGTTCTTCTACAATAATCTGGACCATCCGCGCGGATACCCTGTCTCGGCTGTCGCGCACAACATGCCGATCTGGGGAATTGACTTCGGACAGGAATTGTGGGAAGCCACCAACGCCGTCTTCATGATGGCGACCGATGATATTCTTTCCGCCCGGAAAGCCTTGAACATTCAATAGCTTCCGACAGACAAGGCCGCAAGCCGTCAGATTCTTGCGGCCTGTTCCAGATGACAGAGGGACAGCGCCTTCCGCAATTCTTCGGCGGATACCTTTTCCTTCGATTCAAAGAAAAGAATCACCTCGCGTCCGGGCATCACAGGAAGGCTGTTGTCGCTGAAGCGGCCCGGAATTCCGGCAGTCTCGAGCGTAACGAAAAAGGCGGGGGCATTTGAAGTCAGCCGTACGGCGGGACGGTCTTCCAGAATCAGCGTCTGCGCCGTTACATCGGCGCGCGGAAGAGCGCATTCCTTATATGGGGCGGCAAAGACCGCCTCCATCCAGCTTTCTCCGTTTTCCGCGACCGTTTCCACTGTCAGGAAGAATTCCTCCGGAGCCGTCCCGTGTTCTTCTCCGATGAATTCCGTCAGAAGGACGGACGATCCGGCGGACGCGGTGTTTTTAAATTCCGCATTCCAGACCGGAGTCCCATCGAAACGGAATGCGTTCACCTCCGTCCGGTAGGAAACGGCGTAAGGGCGGTCATTGACGGCATGCACGCGAATTTTCCCTTTTTCGCGTGAAAAAGCGGGAGTAAAAAATGGACGGTAAAAACGCCGGGCGTGATAGTGCAGCTGTTTCCAATGTCCGGAATACTCGACGGACGACCACGACACCGCCGGCCAGACATCGTTCAGCTGCCAATAGAGGGTCCCCATGCAGCGCGGGCGTAATGTCCGCCAGTATTCGACGGCGGTGCGCATGGCAAGCGCGTGCTGAAGCTGGGAAATATACAGAAAATCTGCGAAGGAACCCGGCATCCGGAAATAGTGTCCGATCATGGACAGAATCGGCTGACAGCCAGCACGGTGTTTCTGGTGGTGTTCCACGGCGGGCGAAAGAACGTTGAAATCCGCCT
>CAYWZD010000002.1:0-2797 GCA_964462755.1 uncultured Victivallales bacterium
GAGAATGTGCGGGCCGTCTTGCGGATGCTTTCGCGCACCGGCCAGAGCCAACCGACGTCGATGTGGGCGTGTCCGATCGAAGATACTTTCAGCGCCGTCGAGGCCGCTCCCTTCGAGAAGGCTTTTTCCGCGAGAAGAGCCCGTGCCTTTTTTGCGTTGGCGGGTTCGTAGTTGTAGATGTCCAACGCCTCGTTCAGAATGTGGAGCAGACGCATTCCGCGGTAGTCCTCCGGCCCGAAGGCTTCCAGCATTCCGGAGAGACATTTCATATCCAGAAGGAAGCCCCAGACCTCACGGTCGAAAACCGCAAGTTCAAGACGTTCCACGCATGGAGAGAACGAGCCGTCCGGAGAAAGCGGTTTGATCTCATGCGGCGCAGGAAGCGTAATTCCGAAAAGTCCGTTGGCCGCCGCCTCGACCCAATATTCAAGACAGACTCCCGCCTTGAAATTCTTCCCGATGACATAACGGTCCTTCTGGAATGTCGCGTCGAATACACTGAATCCGGTCAACCCATACACGGGCACGCCTTTACGGTCGAAGATCAGCGATTCCCCGCCCGTATGGATGCGGAGACAGAGTTCCTTTCCTTCAAACTCCTTCGGAACGGTTCCTTTCAGATGGAACCAGGCGCTTTCCCATTCGCGTCCCCAGCATTCCCCCTTGCGGATGGGACGGTATTTCAGGGACAGGCGGTCTTGAAACTTCACCGGTTCCTTCGAGTGTCCGAATTCCGCTTCCAGCGGGACGGCCGCCGGGTAGACTTCCGGAGAGGCATGTTTCAGAAATTCAGTGACGCGCCCTTTATACAGCTTGAAAATATTTTCGTGCATTTTTATCCTCATTTTGAAAAAATACAATCGATTGCATTTTTATTAATATAGCGTTGGAAAACATTTTTTCAAGGGGAAATCAGAAAAGGGCGTGAATCATGAGTTTTATTTCCCTTCAAAAAGAATACTCGGTAAATTCGAGAGAAAAAATTCTACATTTCTTTCAAAAAAACAGCATGGCCTTCGCAAAACGAAAATCCATTTCATTGAACGCCCGGCTTTGCATGATATATTAAGCGGAATGAGTCCTGTCATGCGGGAAGAGTCGGGACTGTGGAAATATGACTTGGCAATGGATATGAAATGGATCGGAGTAATACTGTATATGGAAATTGAACTGGAAACCCGGTGTCTGCGGATTATTGCATTGTCTCGTCCTTGTTTGAAGTTGCTGATCGAAGGAACTCCTGTTCTGGAGAAGAAGCTCGGACTGAACCCTTCCGGGCTGGAGCTGGAGGAGCACACCCGCGAAGCCATGACGTATCTGGACGACCTTGCAGGGAATATCCCGGACTCCTATCCGTGGATCACCAACTGGCAGATCATTCTGAAAGAGCGGAACTTATCGATTGGAAGCGCATGTTTCATGAATGTGCCGGACGATGCGGGGGAGGTTGAAATCGGCTACGGCATTTATCCTGATTTTCAAAACCGCGGGTACATGACCGAGGCACTGGACCGTATCTGCCGGTGGGCGTTGACGCAATCCGGCGTTCGGGCGGTTGCGGGGGAAACCGAACCCGGAAATCTTCCTTCCCGCCGGGTTCTTGAAAAATGCGGATTCTTTGCCTGCGGAGAAACCCGTTTTCTACGCAGGGCTGTTCCGGCATCTCCCGCGTTCCCATCGGAGGCGGGAACACGGGAAACGGATGCTTGCGGAATCCGGGAGGAGTGATTTACTTCAGTTCATAAACGCGGGTATGGTTCTTTGCAACCTTATCCGCGAAACTCGTTCCGCCGGAGGAAATCCGGTCGCCGGAAAAAAGCTCGCGGACCGCCGCGCTCCGGGGCAGGGAAACCGTCTTTTCACCGCCCGTGATTGCGTGAAGCATCAGATAACCTGAATTCACCGAGAGGATGTCGTAGGAACGGCTGTAGACGTGAACCCCCGCATAGTCGCAGAGTCCGAGAAGCAATTCCTTCGACAGCGGAAGCATCGTATAGACCGAGCGCCACTGCGGGAATTCGCGGACTGCCAGAGACGGGAATACTTTCCTTCCGTTTCCTCCGTTGCCGATTACTTTGGCTGCCGGATCGTCGACAATGAAGACCGGGGCCGCATCTACCGGTGCGATATTGACCGCATTTCGCGTGATCGGATGAATCCTGTCGGTCGGATGGAAAAAGAGGCGTTCGTGTCCGGGGAGTTCCTTGACCCTGATTCCGGTCAGTTCTGCAATGTTTTTGACACTGCGCCCGTTTTCCCCGAGATAGCCCGGAGCATAGCACCAGACGACCACCGCATGGTTCCGTTTGAGTTTCTTTTCCAACATCGCGCGTTTGGAAGCATCGAGACGGTAGGCGTTCATTACGATGTAGAGTTTGTAGTCGGGCATTTTCGGATTCGCGAGATCGCCGAGAAGATAAAAGTCGGAGGGGGCGCCCATGCGCAGAGAATCCTGATAGACGGGATCACCGTTGAACAAATGCGATTCGACACGGTTCAGATCGAAGAGACTTTCCTCATCCCACAGGAAAGCGACCTCGGCGACATTGTGCCGTTCCGAGCCGAGAGCGGCGTTTCCGATGCGGCTAGCGGCGGCAACGGCGTTCATGATCTTTTCCTCATGGAACCAGTGCGGTTCGAAAAGCAGCCACCACAGCCCGATATTGCGGGTCAGTGTATATCCGGTCGAGCGCTTGATGATTTCGACCGTCTCCTCCGCGCTGGTGCTTCTTCCGCTGTCCTGTGTCAGACAGAATTGCGTGCGGAGATCGTCTTCCTGATACCCCATCTTGCCGTG
>CAYWZD010000002.1:2897-28615 GCA_964462755.1 uncultured Victivallales bacterium
CACCACGGCGGCAAGATATTCGTTGACCTTCTTTTCCCAGAGATCGGAACCGAGCGGCCCGCCGCCGATATTGGTATTAAGGGACTTGCCCTGGCGGCTCTTCTCGATTTCGGTGTCGCGGTACAGTTTGTTGAACCATTCGACCGGACGCAGCAGGACCCACGCCATCATTCTGGCATTCGGATTGCCTTTGAGAATGGCGGAGGCCCGTTCGTCCAATAGAGAGAAATCGTATTTACCGTCACCGATCCAGATTTCATGAAGCGGCACGGTGAGGTTGACGAGCTCCACGCCTGAGGCGGCGAAGTCGCGCACGTTCGCCTGAAGTTTCGGGAGTCCTTTCCGGGCGGCGGGCGAAACCTGCAGAGGATAATATTCCTTGCCTCCGATGAGGAAGACCCTGCTTCCGCCGTCTGCTTTCAGGGTTACGTCGGATTGTCCTTTCAGGATTCGGGGGGCGAGTTTCGGCAACAGGTTTTTCTCATATTGCTCCGTCAGGGAAAGTTTGTTTTTGAATTCGGGATCGTATCCGGGGGCGGGGGGATAGGCGTCGCATGCGGCAAGTTTGATTTTTCCGGCGGCAAGGAACGGCGCCTTTTCCGAGTCGTAGATTTTTCTCAGTTCGGTTTCATCGAGGGCGCGGTCGAAGAGGCGGATATGATTGACGAGCATATCGCTGCATACGTAGCCGAGGGGGGCCTTTTTCGAGAGCCGTTCCGAACCGATCCAGATGCGGTCGTCGGAATTGGAAAGAGTCCGGCTGTGTCCGACATTCCGGCAGTTGAGTTCGCCGTTGAGGTAGATTTTCGTTTCGCCGTCCTTGAAAGTGATCTGGAGACAGTTCCAGCGGTCTGCTTCCGCAACCGCCTTGGAAACACGCCACGACGCATCGCCATAGTGCATGTCGCGCGGAATCGGTCCATCGACATAAAGACCGTCCCAGCGGCCGCGGTTCTTCGGGTCCTTGTAGAAGAAAGCGGGATAGACCCACTTGCAATGGACAAGAAAATCGATGCTGCCATCGTGATATCCGCGCATCAGCAATGGATTGTCCCAGGAACTTCCGCGACGCAGAAACCACAGGGAAAGAGTGAGTTCACGGGAGAGGTCCGGCAGTTTTCCTTCGAGATAGATGTTGGCGGACGGCGCAACCCGCAGAGCCCCGTGTTCGACCACAAGGGGGAACTGTTCCGATATGCACCGGAATGCGCCCGAACGGAACTCTTTTTTCCCGTCAGCGCCTGAAAAATCAAAGTGGAAAACCGGTTCCGCCGCACTCAGAATTCCAAACAGGACGAGGGCGGAAAGCGTGATGAGTGAATATTTCATGGATAACTCCGGTGCTCAGTAATTGGCTCTGGTCTGATATGATTTGTAATCGGCGTAATATTTGATTTTGGCGTTCGTCATCGCGGTCCGGTCGGACATGGCCGCATGACCGTCGACGAACACGGAATTGATCCGTCCGACGCTGTGGACGGCATTTCCCACACCGAAGTCGGTCGAAGCGACTCCGGCGCTGTCGTTCCCCATGCAGTAGTAGCTTAAAATCGATCCGCCGACGATGCGCGCCGCATCCGCGAAAGTAATCGCCTTGTCCGGCGAAACATATTCGTAAGTCGCCGTGCCGGCAACATAATAGCATGGGTTCTTGTAGATGTTCGTATAATAGCCGATGCGGATGGCATACGTATTCGAATAGTTATGGCTTCCGCTCCATTTTCCCGGTTTTTCCGAGGGGCAGAGGAAGAGATTTTTGTTGCCGGGCGCATATCCCTTGTCGACATAGAGCTGGGACCAGAAAGTCGAATTCAGATAACGGTGCGGCATCCATCCGTTGAAGTCGGAAACATATTGCGCATTGATCAGGCCGACTTGTTTCAGATTGCTGGTGCAGCTGATGGCTCGCGCCTTGTCGCGTGCCTTGTTCAACGCGGGCAGCAGCATTCCGGCCAGTATTGCGATGATTGCAATAACGATCAGAAGTTCGATCAAAGTAAACACTTTCCCGCCGCTTCCGTTTCCTCCTGCGGACCCGTTTCCAACGTTTCTGACAATCCGATGATTCATGATGGCCTCCTCTTGTTTCTAATATTGTGTTTTTCTGCTGGAATATCTGTCAAAAATCCATGCGGTCGGGCATGGCGGTTTCCTTTACTTCTTTTCCGCGGGACTCTCTTTCCGTTCCGGTTCGTCCGACGGCTTGTTCAAATTCCGTACCGAATCACCGGGGATGATCCCGGGACGGATCAGAATGCGCCGCTTCAGGGGATTTCCCTGAGAGGACAGGATTTCAAGCATGGTTTTCGCCGCTTCCGAATAAATGTTTTCCGACTGCTCGCACATCGATGTGAATCGCATGTTCGCCGGGAGAAAGGCGTCGCCGATGTAGCCTCCGATCAGGCTGACGTCCTCCGGCACTTGGATTCCGTGCCGGATCAGCGCCTGATACGTGCACAGCGCGCGCCAGTCGTCGACACAGATCAGGGCGGTCGGCGGTTCCTTTCCGGAAAATGCGGCGGCCAGATGCTCCCAGTAGTCGGGAATGTCGTAAACCGATTCCTGAGGCAGAACTCCGCCGATGCGTGGACGCTGCCAGACAATCTGGTATTTTTCGCGGAATTCCAGCTGGAAATGCTGAAGGGCGTCCTTATATCTGCGATAGCGCTCAGCGGGGATCGGCTCTTCGATTTCATTGGAAACGAATCCGATCCGGCGGTGTCCCCGCTGATAAAGATAAGAGACCGCCAGATAGGAACGAAGCTGGTTGTCGAGCAGGACCCAACTGCAGTCGAGCTCGGGGTCAAAGGCCCTTACTCCGATGCATGGCAGGTCTTTCATATATTTGCGGAAGAAATCGTGCCGGACGATTCCGTTGAAAATGATGCCGGAGACCTCGTCATCGAGCAGGCACGCGGGGGGAGTCCAGTCCAGAGAAACGTGGGAAAACAGCAGGTTGAAGCGGCTCGGCTGGAGTTCCCGCGTCAGTCCGTCGAAAGCAGCTGTGTAAACGCGCGATTCCATGAAAAGTTCTTTGCTGTACAAGCTGGAGAAGGAAAGATAGAGAATCTGTTTTTTTCGCAAGGAATCCGGCTGTTTCCGCCTCACCCTGCGCCGTTCTTCTTCCGGCAGAACGAAAGAGCCCTTTCCGCGGACTTTGTAGATCAGTCCTTCGTTTTCGAGAGACTTCAAGGCTTTTCGGACACTGCATCGGGAGATTTTGTAACGTTGGACCAGACGGTTTTCCGAAGGAAGCTGCTGATTCCCCTGAAACCGTCCGGCATGAATATTCTGCCGCAGACGGTTTTCCACTGTCAAGGCAACTGAACGTGTATCTTTTTTCATGGGACCGCCTTGTATGAGTTGTCCGTTTTTGCCGGGGAAAAACCATTTTGACTTGTCCGTGATTATACAACAGATGCCCGTTTTATTCAAGTGGATAGACAGAAAATGAAATCGAAAAACTTGTATGAACTTGTCTGAATTTTCAAAGACGTTTTCTGAAAAATGAACAGCGCATGAATCTTTAGAGTATATAGACATCTCATTTTCCGCGTCCGGGGTATCCGGATATTCGGGATATGGGGAATCAAAAATTTTCTTTTTTAACATATAAGAGTTGTTTTTTTTACATTTTTTACTGGAATTGGCGGTGTGGCGGATTATTGTTATTCACCGTTTTCCGGGTTGGCCGCTTCCTGTGAACAGAGGGGATAAAGTCTCTGTTTTGAACATAAGTTCAGTTGTTTCAACAGAAAAATCGAAGAGGCGTTTTATGAAATCACTGTATGCGCTGCATGTTATGCCGTTGCTTCCGGGATATGAAAAAGAACAGGCAGAGGATGCTGAAACTTTATTAAGGAATGGCGTTTGCACGGGGATCGCCTGCATGATGACGCTTGTTCCGGAGGGAAACCCGGCGGTGAACAAGGCGGAGATTCTCAAGAAACGTTATCAGGCATTTCTCCGCGCGTTCCGGGGCGACCCGAAGACTGTCGGCATTCTGCTTCAGGCGACGATCGGGCATGGCTGGACCCCGGATACTCCCGCCGGATTTCAGAAGATCGTCCGTCCGGACGGCTCAGAGGCGTATCAGATGTGTCCCCTCGGAGAAGACTTCCGGGCGTATATCGATCATCAGGTTTCCATACTGTCGGAACTCAAGCCCGCCTTTTTCATGGTGGACGATGACTTCCGGCTCGTGACCGGACGTTCCGGCTGCTGGTGTCCTCTGCATATTGCCGAATTTTCTCGCCGCACCGGAAAGGAATATACCCGCGAAAGTCTCCTCGAAGCCGTGAAAAACGATCCGGAAACGGCGAAACTTTATGACGGGATGCTGCTGGATTCTCTGCTCTGCGTCGCCCGGATCATCCGTGAAGCGATCGACCGTCATACGCCCGGAACTCCGTGCAGTTTCTGCACCTGTACCGGCGATGTGCACCATGCGACAGCCATCCGGAAGGCGCTTGCCGGAAACACGCCGGAGAATATCGTCAGGATCAACAATGCCCGTTACCTGAATTCACAAATGCGCGACTTTGCCGTCCGCATGTATCAGGGCGCGGCCCAGATCGCCGCTCTGGAGGAAGATACACTGGTTTTGGCGGAGACGGATACCTGTCCGCAGACGCGTTACAGCACGGCGGCCGCGCTGATGCACGCCCACTATACCGGGTCGATTCTGGAGGGGTGCGCGGGGGCGAAACACTGGATCACTCCGCTTCACGAATGGGAACCGGAAGCCGGAGCGGAATACCGCCGGATTCTTACCCGTTTTTCCGGATTTTATACTTCCCTTTTCCGCGCTCTCGACGGTGCCGGGGCGACCCCTTTTGCGGCGGCTTCCTTTCCTGAGAAACCATTCTTCCGCAATCCTTTGGAAAACTATGGATGCACGGTTGGCGCGGAGCGGACCTGGGGCCATCTCTTCAGTGTGCTCGGACTGCCCTGTTCCTTCGTGAAGAGTCCGGACATTCCCGTGATGCTGGCCGGTCCGGAGGTGAAGATGTTCTCCGATGCGGAGCTCGAAAAATTTGCCTCGAACGGAATCCTTCTGGATGGTTCAGCCGCGCATGAACTGACAAAACGCGGACTCGCCCGTCTCATTGGAGTTGAAGCTTTTCCCTGGGACGGACCTTCCGCTTCGGGGGAGGACTGGAACGGCGTTCTCATTCATCGCTCATCGGAAAATTACCGTCTGAAACCGCTCTCGCACAAGGTCGAAGTTCTTGCCTCGCTGATTCATCGGCTCTCGGGCATAAGCGAGGAAACCGTAACGCTGGCTCCGTCCCTGACGGCTTTCGAAAATGAACTTGGCGGTCGAAGTGTTGTTTTTGCCGGAACGCCCGGCGGCAGCGGATTCGATCCGTTCGGGTTCCTGAATCTCCGCCGGAAACGTCAGCTTGTACGAATGCTTGAATATATCTGCCGGAAACCGCTTCCATTTTATTACCCCGGGGATGCCGAAGTCTACTTCAAACTTTTCAGGTTGGATGACGGCGGACACTTGCTCGTGTTCTTCAATCTTTCTTTCGATCCGATGGAGAACATTCCGTTGGTTTCTTCCGTTCCGGTTCGAACTGTCAAGAAATTGACTCCGAAAGGAGAATGGGAGAAGGTGGAATTCCGCTCCGGCGCGATCCAGATTCCGCTTCACCCGGCCTTTCCGGAAATCTTTCTGGTGGAATAGACGGTGTCAGTTGAGTGTATTGCTTCCCTTGAATGCGGAGGCATCTCTTCCGCTTTCAATCGATTTCAAATGAATCGAAAAAGGGGACGAGATGATGCTTCCGCGATTTTCATCGGCTGGTTGCCGAATCCAACCTTTTTACCGTAACACATCTGTGTATCTCTGTAACATTTTCCTTTTCCTCCGACGAGCAGTAAGGAGCATTATGGGAAAAGGAAAGCTGCCGCAACGATACATGGGGATAACATACAAAAGGGGAGCATTACAGTCATGCGTGCTGTTCAAGAAGCCGGAGGATATTGAGCAGTGCTCTCGGATAATGGTATGCCGCTTTCCAGAGAGAGCCTTTGGCGGAATCCTTTACCGAACCGTCCCGATGAAGTGCGGAGAAACATTCTCCGTATTCCGGGTCATAAAAATGCGACCAGACATAATCGTGCAGTTTCGTAAAGCGTTCCTCCCATTTTCCGTTTCCGGAAACGGCGGCGCAGAGCAGACAGGTATAAAGCGCTTCGAAATGGACCCACCATACCTTGTCGTCGAATCTTGCGTCTGTCTCCTTGTACCACCCGGTTTGCATCGGGGCATTCCCAGACGCGTCCAGAAACGCGTAGATTCCTCCATACGTCCGGTCGCGGCCGAATTCGTAGATACGGTCGGCGATTTCCAACGCGCGGACAATGATGCTTTCCTCTCCATATTTCAGACCGGCGTGAATGCAGAATCCCATGGACTCCAGCGCATGTCCCGGATTGATCAGTTTTTCTCCCGGGAGATCCGTGGAAGTTCCGTCTTGACGGATCATTTCAAAAAGAAGAGGATCTTTTTCACCTGCAAAACGGTGTTCGATCCTATCCGTGCAGAGATGCACGGCGGGAACGATCCGTTCGGAACCGACAAGCGGGGCAATCGTCACAAGAACATCCAGTGTGGTCATATAGGGGCCGTGCTGAAGAACGCCGGGAATCCATTTCCCATGATAGATTTCCTTGAAATCCGGATCATGAAAGTTCTTCAGGACGGAGTCCAGGGTTTCCTCAATGAACGGCATGTCTTCCCTTGATCCGGATGCCATCGCATACTCCGCAAGTCCGGCCAGCACGAAGAGATCGGTAAAGATCGAGATGGTTCCGAGGAGTTCCCTGCCGTTCCGGTCGAGGGAATAACGCCAGCGTCCGTTTCCGGAGTAAGCATGTTTCAGCAGGAAAAGGCGTCCGGCTGAGGCGGCTTTCAACAAACATTCCTCCCGTGAGATGCGGTTGTACAAGGCGGAAAACATCCACAGATTGCGTCCCTGCATCCATACAAATTTATCATCGGACGTCCGATCGCCTTTCCGGTCGAAACAGGTAAAATAGCCGCCCTTTTCCCTATCCACTGTACGTTTCAGCCAGAACGGGATGGCGTCGTCCAGAAGTTTCGCCCGGTAGAAAGGGGCCCATTCCGTGATTTTTTTACTTAACCTGTCGGTGTGCATCATGAAGAGTTCCTTGACTTTTTTTCAGTGAAAATTGTATCCGGCCTGGAGCATTGCTTCCTTGAAGGAATCCACTTCGGCCGGGGTAAAATCCTCCGCCGGATACCGCTGGGTTCCCACATCCAGTCCGCGCAAACGGAGGGTCAGCTTGACGGTGCCGACGCAGGAACTTTTCGCATGGGAAAGAAGAACCTGAATGATCCGGTTGATCCGTCCCTGGAGGACCTGCGCCGCAAAGAAATCTTTGGAAGCAAAACAGCGGTACAGCTCCGAGAAGAGTTCCGGCATCACATTGTAAGTAGCGCCGATCCCTCCATCCGCCCCCATGGCAAGTCCGCACAGCAGACATTCGTCCGGACCGTTGATGATGTTGATGTCGCCATGGTTGAGTTGGCTCAGTTTCCACATTTCGAAGAAATCGGCACGGGTGTCTTTCAACCCGATGACATTTTCAACGGACAGCAGTTTTTCGATGATTTCAGTCACGTTTCCAACCGCCAGCAGAGGCACGGCATAGAGCAGCAGGGGCAGAGAGGTATTTCCGGCCAATCTTTTGTAATAATCGATGATTTCGCTACGGGTATACCGGTAGTAGAAAGAAGGGGGAACCGACGAAATTCCATCGGCGCCCGCTTGCGTCGCATGCCGTGCAAGCTCGAAAGATTCCTCACAGTTGATCGAACCCGTCTGGACGATGATTTTTCCCCGCCCGGCGTTGGCTTCCAGAACCGTTTCACACATTTCCTTGCGCTGGGCAGAGGTCATTACGACTCCTTCGCCGGTCGAGCCGCAGAGGTAAAATCCGCCGATACCGGAGGCCAGCTGGTATTCGACTAAAGCCTTGACGGCTCTTTTGTTGATCTTGTCCATTGCATCAAACGGAGTCACCAATGCAGACATCACTCCGGTGAATTTCTTTTTACATGGAATACTCATAATAAATCCTTTCTTTATGAAGAACCCGGGAACAAATCAAAGAATCCCCTTCTTCTGAAAAAATGGTTGCGGATCAAAAACAGAAACAGGACAGCGCGGAATTATCGCTTCAGCACAAAAGACGCCACCGGCAATATTTCAACGCGGCGACAGTCCCTTCCTTCTCATACCAGAGAGTGAACAGGGACCCGTTCTCCAGACGAACCGTCGTCGGATATCCGAGGTCGGGATTGGTTCCGCTTTCATAAAGAAGAAATTCCATCGGCCAACGGGTCCCGTGATCTTCCGAAAGAACGCATTTGATCCCATACGGATTTGCCCGATAGCCGCAACTCAGCAGAATGCGGCCATTCCCGATGTTGAACAGATGCGGCGGGAATCCCGCGATCTTTTTTTTGCGGAATACTCCAGGAAAGTCCGTTGTCGAGGGATTCCGTCAGCCAGGTATCCGGCTCGGAACGAATGGCGGCAATAATCCGTCCGTCATCGGACTGGACGGCATGCAATTCATGACAGCCACGAGGAGGAATTCCCGGAGGAGCGGGAATTCTGGAAATGATTTCCCAGGTCTTTCCATGATCTTCGGAGCGGGCCGCCGCAAGCCATTCTCCGAACCGGGCGCCGCCGCAGATATATTCCGGCCCGGCGGAAACATCGCGTCCGACCCAAAGCAGGGAACCGTCCCTGAGCAGTGTCGGACCGTGCGGATTATGAATCGGCACCGTATATCGTTCCGACCATGTGCGGCCGTTGTCGGTTGAACGCCGCATCCAGTAATTGAGTTCCTTCCGGAGAATGGAGAGCGGAGTGTTGTCCGCCCGTTCCCGGAAGTCCGGCGGCATTTCTTCCGGATCGAGACAGAACGCCTTGATGCTGGTGATATAGCTCATCAGGAGGGAGCCGTCCACGGCTCGAACCAGTCCGGGGTCCCGGTCGTCCAGCGGACCGTCGGAAAGCCGCTGCGGTCCGGTCCAGTTCTGTCCGCCGTCAACGGAACGGTAAAGAAAAATCCGTCCGTATGGGCAGACATGCGCCTTGCGGTTCCCGGAACAGACGACGAGCAATTCGTCATTCTCCAGACGGATCATCGTCGGCCATGCCTGATAGGAGGGATGATTGTCGATCTTTCCGGTAAACTCGATCTGAAATAAATCCGACATGATCTTATCCTTATTATTCAAGATTCACACGCAGGGAAGTTCCCGGCGGCACTGTGATTTTCTTTGAGAAGTTTCCGAGAAGACCGAACCCTTCTCCGGGCTTTACGGTACAGGTGATCGGCTTGTCCGTTGGGTTGTGCACTTCAAAGGCGCCCTTTCCCGGGCGACGGTCCAGCAGGGTCAGACGGACGTCCGGATTGTCCGCCGTCAGCACATTTCCGATGAACACGTTCCGGTCGCCGAATTCCGTATCGATCTGAAGCATTCCAACCCCGTTTTCCATCACGGGGAAGTGCTGAAGTTCATCGGTAAACTCCCGTTTCTCCGTTTTCCCGTAGTATCGATTGAACTCATCATTCTCCATGATCGGAACCAGCAGGGCGTTCCGTCCGCGATAGAGGATTCCCGCATCCCAGTTCGGATTCAGGCCTTCGATGAAAACCGGCAGATTCATCGGTAGTTCCGCTTTGGTGATTGTTCCATTGAACGCATAATCTGCCGCTTTCAGGCGGAGGATGAAATCGGTGTTCAGGACGGAGCCGGAAACGGGTGCAACCCGATAGGCCGGCGTTTTTCCGCCGATCCCGAGAGAATCGATCGCATGTCGGACAAAGTCCGTATTTTCAGACGGATCGTTCAGTTTGCCCAGCACGGAAATATATTTGTAATGAAGGATTTCTCCCTTTTTGAAAGACCGGTCGCCTGACCCGAGAAAAGCATTGAGATAAGATAGGCGTCTGTCTTTGTAAAGGATGGTATCCACCCGGAACGAGAGTCCCGTGCTTGCCGCGATCAGACCGGTCGCCCCCTGGAAGATATGCGGGCCGATCACCGCATAGCCGCCCGCGGGAAGGACATTCCCTTGGAAGGCTCCCTGTTCGATTTTCCGGAGTTCCTCCTTGCCGTTCGTTTCCGTAAAAGCGATATAACGGCAGTTCTGGCGTCCGCCGGAATAGATCAGGGGGGCTTTGGCTTCGAAATCCTTGAGAATCCGGATTTGCGTCTCCACCAGAACCAGACGTGTATTGTCGGGTCGTCCGGCAAACAGGGTATACTTCACTTCCGAGGTGTAGTATTCATTGGGAACCGCTTTTTCCGCATTGTCCGTGCGGTCGAAGAAATAATCCTGGTTGGAGGGATAATGCATGGCGATCCGGGTGGTGAGGATCGTGCCGAACCGGGAGGAAAGTTCATGCCGGAAGTGGATGGCCGGATAACGGTTTTCATTCCACGGAGTCGTAAAACGGGGAGTTCCGCAGTAGTCGAAATTCCGCTGTGTCAAATAATTTTCGAATCCGCGGATATTCAGCATGTCTGAAGGAATCAGCCACCATTTTCCGCGCGGCATGGTATTGTAGTTGTCAGCACAACGAAGGAAGCAGTTCTCCTGTGTCATGGTGGTTCCGCGCATCCCGACGGCTTTTTTCCCATGGATGTCCGTAACGATCGGAATCGGAGAGAAACGATGATCGTGCCAGCCGTCGATTTCTGATTCAAAAAACTTAACTCCGCCTGTCAGAAAACGTTTCCAGTCCCCTTTGCGGTTGCCGTCCATGATTTCGACTTCCTTCAGTCCGGCGTCCGAAGAAACGGTCAGGTGCATTCTCCAGCGATCGTTGTTCTTGACGGCCAGATCGGTAATGCCGAAATTCAAAATCCGGAAGTCTTCAATGATCGGTCCCTCGGAAACAAATGCGGAACGGAAATAATAAGGCTTCCCGCGAAAGGTTCCTCCGAATCCGGCCGCACCGGACAAGGCATCCTCCACTCGATTGTCTCCCCAGCGAACCCAGCTCTGGTATCCGTTTTTCCGGGCGGTCGGAACTTGTTCCGGCGACGAGACCTGATGGACCGCCACAATCGACATGTAGAATTCGTCATTGGAAAGGTCCCGATAAATGTCCAGCGAATCGTCGATCAGTTTTCCATCGCGGTAGGTGTAAACGCTGAATACATTGAAGTTGCCCTGAAGCCAGACGGGTTCCGGATTCCGTTTGCTGTGAAGCAGAATCACCGGAGGCCATCCCCATGCACGGGTCGATGGATTATTCACTTCCAGACGGTCCGGATATTTTTTGCTGAACCATTCCGGTTTCGGCCAGGTCACCTTGGTCCCGAAAACGGCCCATGAATTGCCGGATTCATCCTGATATTCCAATCCGGCATATGCCTGGAATTTTTCATTTCCCGCCTTGGCGCAGATCTGTTTCAGACGGTTGAATTTCGCTTCATTCATCTTTGCCAGCGGTTCGGTGAAGGCGATGAAGTCATATCCGGCCTTTTTCGCGGCCGCGATGAATTCCTCCGGAGTTCCCCTGCCGTCCGACAACCCGGTCCGGGCGCCGATCAGTCCCACGTATGCATGAGGAAAATCGACTCCTTTCAGACGGCTCCGGTCCCAGTCGAACAGCTGAAACCCTTCTTCGATCGCCGTCTTCGGCTGGGCGGTGAAAAAGAATCCGCCGAAATTTCCCATGGAAGGTTCGCTCAGATATTGGAACAGGTTTTCAACCAGAGCCAGCATATCTCCCCGTTTTTCGTGAAGTTTTCCATTCATAAGCGCCCCGCTGTTCCAGAATGGATGAAAACCGTCCTGCCAGAAACAGCTGCTCACGACGGGAAGCACCGCCACACGTCCTTTGCCGAAGGAACGGACCGCAATCAACGGGGGTTCCGTCGAAAAAGAACCGGGCTTGCGGGGCAGGATCGTGGATGCTTTTTTCCGTTCATAGGAGGAGGCGCTTTTCATGCCCCGGACCAGAATGGCCCAGTTCGAATCGGTCCGGAGGGGCGAGGAAAAATCGTTATAGGCCTCGTGGGAAGGTTTCACATCCGGATAAAAAAGGCCCTGGACGTTTTTCGTCACGGGATGGGAAAGAATGTTGTTTGTCCAGAAAACATTGACCTCTCCGAAAACCCGGTCCTGATGCGCCGGATCTGTGATCTGTTCATTCAGGATTTTGACGCCGAACGGGTCCAGCAGAAAGTTGAATTCTTCGATATCGCGTCCGAAATGCCAGCCGGGGCGCCGCGTCACCAGCAGGCCGCCGCCCTGTTCCACATATTCCTTCAACACGTTCCGCAACCGTTCCCGATCCGACGGAGAAAGGGTAAGGTCGGTATCCATAAGCAGGACAAGATTGAATTTTTTCAGATAATCAAGAGTCAACTGCTCGGAAACTCCGGCCGTTACTCCGGTGAATCCCATTTTCTCCAACTGTTCCCGAAGTTTTGCATCGGGCTTCATGCTTGGAAACACGATTTCCGGAGTTCCGGTTTTCTTTTTCAAATTCAGCATCAGATAGGCCATCTGTTTCCGCGGATGGGCAATCAATCTGACGGAGCGGAAATGATATACGCCCGGTTTCTTGACGCGGAGTTCAAGGAAAAGCCTGTCGGCTTCATCCGGAATCTTCAGCTGGAAGCGGTCCACCGTCCATTCCCGATTGGGCGGAAGGCCGAAATACTGATAACTCAAAACTTTTGCGCCGCTGTAATAGTTGGCGATCACGTAGGCTCCCGGATCGGGACTCCGGAAGGAAAGCTCCAGAATCTCCGGCCTGTCGGCTGTTTCCCACCGGATATTCCGTCCATAGGCGACATACGTCTTAATAGGATCAGACAATGTGATTGTCAGGTCTTTTTTCCCGTCCGGGGTTTCTTCCAGTGTTTTCTCGGCAAGTTTTCCATACCGGTTGGCCCATTGCCATGTTTGCGGTGTTTCCGTCCCGAATTCCAGTTCGAGCATCTTTTCCGTCCCGGTTCCGGAAAGGGCGAGAAAGGCGAATAGGCCTCCGATCAAAAGTTTTTTCATTTCTCTGTTTCCTTATGTGTTAAAAAAATTACTGGTCAAACGATCCCCAGAAAGCCGCGCCTCCGGTCGAGTTGCAATCCACGGGCACATTCTGATATTGAAGAGAGGACGCATGGGTGTCGGTAAACAATGCATTGACCTGTTTCCCCTTTGCATGCCGGTGTTGCGGATCGGTCGGATACATGTCCAGATGAGTTCGCATTCCCATGGCGTATCCCCAGGATGTTTTCATCCGTGGCTCGGAAAGAAAAATCCGGGAAGAGGGGGTCCGGATCGACGTGAAACGCCGCAGGGACGGTGTGCCGTCCGAGGGCCAGCCGGAACTTCCCGCATAATTCGGGCCGAATGTAATTTGATTCAATGCATAGTTGAAGTTGGCATATCCCCCGCTGCACCCATCCAGGGAAAGTTTGTCCAATTCCGGACAGAAAAGGACAAGACCTTTTGTCGTTGAAACCCCTCCCACACTGTTTAAGGCTCCACAGTAATTGGACGGATAATAGCCCGCCGCCATCAATGCTTTGTACCAGACGCCGCCCTGATATGTTGATTGCACACGGAGAAAATAGTCGCCGTTTTCCGTGCTGTACACCGTCGAATAGGTTCCGAGCTGTTTCAGATTGTTCAGGCACTGAATATTGCGGGCCCGGTCCCGCGCCTTCTGCAGCGCCGGCAGCAGCATGGCCGCCAGAATGGCGATGATCGCAATCACAATCAACAACTCGATCAGTGTAAAATTCCTCTTCATTTTCAGAATCTCCTTTCCGGGGTTCGCGTTCCGGCTGGTTTCTCCATATTCAATAAAACTCCTCATTTCTTTATCAGGAAGGTTTTGACTTCAAACGGCTTGAAAAAGAGTTCCGCCGAAGGTTCCGCCGCAGGATCGGAGCCGTCTGCCCGGCATTCGAACAAACGTCCGAGGGAGGAGGTCACTTTCACGTCCGGCGTCTCGCGTCCCAGCGTTTCATACCAACGGACCAGCACACCTTCCGGAACGGCATACAGAGCGGAGAGAGCGATGTTTCCCTCATTCCAGTCAAGCACCGATCCTTCCAGCATGCCCGGCACCCCAGCGGGCGGACGGTTCAGCATGGTCCCGAGTTCATACGCCTTTTCCATCTCCATCGGGGAATGCGGACGGAAAGCGAATTCGAACCCATGCTCTCCGTTGTCCATGGCCCCCGGCTGCGGAGTCATGCCTCCGTCGGCTGTTTCGGTTCCGCTCCGGATCAGGCTTACGGACACCTCGCCGTTGACCACCTGATGTCCGGGGGTGCCGGTGTTGGCGACCGCCACGCACTGTTCGTAGTCCCCGCAGGAAATCCAGTTCAGTGCGGGCCAGTCGCCGCGAGCCGCCCAGTAGTCGCTCCGGCGAAGTCCCCGGAAAGATTTGGAATTCCGCGACTCCACCTCGAAATACGGGGCGCGTTCCACTGTTCCGAACGGCACTTCGAACAACGCCCGGGTTTCGTCCGGCTGAACCGTCAACGGGAACCCGATCCCGATTTTTGTATTGCTTCCCCGCCAGTCGAGCTTCAGTTTGAGTTTGAAATAGTCCAACTCATGAAAGAAAAGATACTCCTTGCGCCAAGTCAGACTCCCGAAACCGTTCCAATGCGTCCCGTCGTTGCCCGGCATCGGGGGGCCCGGCAGAATTTCTCCAGAAACCGTTACGGACGTGAATACCGGTCCGGTCTGAATGCTTTCCACTTTTTCCCGGATGAACTCTTTTCCAAGGCGTGGGCCGAGAAATTTTTCAATCCACATGGTGCCGAAATCGGTTCGGAACCAGAGACGTCCGAACCCTTCCGACGCAAAAATATTTTTTCCGTTCCGGAGCCGGATGACCGGTTCGGACTGCCGGAAGTCCACCTGAAAGAAACGGGTTTCGAATACGGGTTCTCCTTGCACGGACGTCGTCGGTTTCCGGGCGGCCGGCGCGAAAGATTTCGCGCCGAACGGAGGAAGTTCCGCCGTCCAGAGGTAACGGTCTCCGGAAGCCTGGGATGGAATTCCTTTCGGGGGGAGGGCGGTGGCGATCAGCTGTTTCTCTTTGATCCGGGTGAAGTTGCAGAGGTTCAGCCCGGTATCCGTCGCCGCGGGAATGGAATCGGTCTTGCGGACAAAGTCGCGATGCGCCGCGTCGGTGTGACAGCCGCAAATGGCGTCATGGAACTGCGTGACGCCGAGTTCGTGCCACGCCTTGCTCAAATCCTGTTTCTTTCCCGTGACGGCCTGAATGAATTCGAGTTTGAAAAGATCGTTTTCCGCTTTGCGGACCCGCTGTTTGCAGCCGATCCGTGTAGCGTAGCATCCGGTGAAGATCGGATTGAATTCTCCCCGGATTTCCGGAAGGGAACGGTCCTTCAGCGTTTTGAAGAAGTCCAGCGAACTGCGGAATTGAATTCTGCATTCTCCGGAACGGTTCGCGGCATCGACCAGCGGCACGATCTCCTCCAGAATCGGGGGTTCCTCCGTGCTGTAGGCCGCGAGAGAGTCTCCCGACAAATATTTCAAGTCGTTCAGGGATTCCGCCAGACGGGCTGGGAAAGAAAGCATCACCGGGACATTGCAGAAATATCCGTCATGAGAGATCACCATCTGCTTGGCGGTCGGAATTTCCGTGCCGTCCAGTCCGACCCAGCGGAAGGGACGGTCCGGCTCCGCTTCCGTCGGCGATGGGTTCGGCATGTTCGCGCTCGGGATCAGGAATTCGAACCCGCAGAGGCGCAGAATCTGCGGGAGCTGTCCGCACATGCCGAACGCGTCGAACATGCTGGCGACCGCCGCTTTCACGCCGAACATCTTTTTCCAGTAAGCCTGCCCGATCAGCTGGTTCCGCAGAATTGATTCTCCCGATACCATGTTCAGATCCGGGATGCAGAGTCCTCCCATCAGCTCCATCTGTCCATTTTTCAGAAGGGTTCGGAGGCGGGGCAGGTCTTCGGGATGGGACTGGAGATACACGGCGACGACTTCCGCCTGATCGAAGGAGAAATGGAATACGTGGTGTTTTTCGGCGATTCGAAGCAGATTCTGAATCTGTTTTTCCCGGAGGTCCGCATATTCTGCATACGTCCGGCGCCACATCAGATCGGAGTGATGATTGCACGAAAGAAATACGGCGCCGTGAGGCATTTCTTTTCCGGGGGCCGTCTTCTCTTCCGCCGTCGGATTTTCACGGACATAAAATCCCGTGATTCCGCGGCATTCGATATATCCGCCTTCGGAAAGTTCCTTCAACGCGTTCTGAACCACGGAGAGGCTGACGCCGAAACGGTTTGCGATTTCCCTGATCGGAATCAGTCGTTCGCCTGGAGCGATCGCCCCGGTTTCAATATTCTTCCGAATCTGGTTGATGACCCGCTGTCTTTTTTTCGGTGCAGAGGCAAGTTTCATTTCTTTTCTCTCGCTGAATGTATTTTTTAGTATCTTTGTTTGTGGGTGCTTTTGTTTTCATTGCTTATAATATACTTTAAAGTTCATTTTTCAAATTTAAAAATACAAAAAAATACATATTTTCTACTCTTTTTCCTTGTTTTCTTGCGAAAGATCGGAATCAGGACTGGAAATGCGGAACATTCCGGACGCCGAAGGAATGGTCCGTTATCTGGGTATAGACTTCCCCCGGCCTCAGCAGAGTCGTCGGAAACGCCGGATGATTCGGGGAGTCGGGACAGTGTTCCGCTTCAAGACATAAGCCATCGTGCGGACGGTAGTTGTGCCCGCTTTTGCCGGCAAGACGTCCGTCAAGGTGATTGCCCGTATAGAAGCCGATAGCCGGTTCCGTTGTGGAAAGCTTCATTTCGATTCCGCTTTCCGGAGCGTAGACGATTGCCGCGCCGCGGGAGTTGTCCGGGAGGTAAATCACGTCGAAGCCCCCGGCGGACTTCAATTCCGGAAGTTCCGCGTTCAGCCGTTTCGAAAGGAGACACTCCTTCCGCAGATCGAACGGCGTTCCGGCGACGTCTAGGATTCGTCCGGTAGGGATGCCGCTTTCGCCGCATTCCAGCATTCTTGAGGCGGAGACACTGATGAAATGGGTTCCGACACTTCCGCTGTTATTCCCGTTGAGATTGAAGTAACTGTGATTGGTCGGATTCAGAATGGTGGGGGAGTCGCATTCCGCGCGATAGCCCATCCGGAGGGTGTTGTCTCCGGTGAGCGAGTAAGTTACTTCCAGAAGCAGTGCACCGGGAAATCCCTCTTCGCCGTCGGGACTGATCCGGCGGAGCGTGATGGAGTTTTCCGAGAGGGTGGACACCTCGAAAATATGTAGATGAAATCCGCGTATGCCGCCGTGCTGACAGTCGCCGGACGCGTTGTTCCGCGGGAGACGGTATTCCCTGCCGTCGATTTTGAAACGTCCCCCCTTGATGCGGTTGGCATAACGGCCGATGACCGCACCGAAGTGATAAGGATTTTCCATATAATCCTTACGGTCGGCATATCCGAGGACCACATCGCGGAAAGTTCCAGACCGGTCCGGCACGTGAAGTTCCGTCAGGACACCTCCGAGATCGGAGATCACGGCCTGCATTCCATTGCTGTTTTTCAGTGTAAAGAAATCCATGAAATTCCTTCTTTTCCTGGAACGGAAAACCGCATTGAAATTATCTGTTTTCAGGTTCAAGGAGCCGGGCTCCCGGACAGGGAATCCGTTTCAGTTCGAATGGCTGAAAGGAAACCCGTTTCTCTTTCCCGTTCATCATCAACGTTGTTTTCATTGGGACTTCCAGCGTATTTTCCAGCAGACATTGTCCCTCCGAAAAACCGTGGAAACGAATGCCTTCCGCCCGGTCCAGATTCAGAATCGGCGACTCAGGGACGATATCCCGCCCCGTCTGAAGAAAATGCCCTTCGAGCAGAACGGAAGCATCCGCGCCGGTTCCCTCCGAATTTTCCTTCTCCGCCGGCAGAAAATGAATGGAATAGCGGAACGTGTCCAGCACATCCTGCCAGATGGGACAATCCGTATTCTGAAGGTTGTGGTAAAGCAGTCCGTAAGCGGTGTTGTCGGGCCGTGTGAACGGAAAATCCTGCCGCCACGCGGTCAGGTCCGGCTTGCCGAGAGAAATCATCGGCGCGTCCGGCAGCGTCAGCCGCGTCAGGACATTGTCCGACCGGAATTCCGCCCCGCCTACGGCGCAGAACAGCTCCTGCATCGCGCCGGGCAGCAGATCCCGTCCGGGGTCGATCGCACCCAGGCCCTGACTGATCCGGCAATTCAGCGGGGGGCCCGCGAATGGGAACCCGATTCCGATCACATGTTTGACTTCGGTTTCGGGATGATCCAGCCGCACCGAAACATCCAGCCGGGGATGGTTCATATAAACGGAAGTGATGACTTCAAACCGGATGACGGCGTTCGGCAATGCCGCCTCGATCCGGCTGACAACGGTCCGGCGGACCGGTCCGCGTTCCGTGCATTTCGCACCGAGAAATTCCAGCTTTGCTTCCCGGAAATCCTCATGCAGCATTCCCGCTCCCAGCGCATCCTTACGAAACTCCGGATAATATTCCACCAGAGGCATTCCGAGTCCGATGTCCGCCCTCGCCAGACAGGAACGCCCGTCCGGCAGGAGAACCTCCGCAACCAACCCTTTCGCAGAATCGAAGCGGACCGTGAAACAGGAAGTTTTTACCTCATCCGGAACCGGTTCCGCGACACAATGTTCTTCCGATTCGATCCCCGGCACAGAAACATATTTTTTCATGGAAAAGGGCGGAACATTCTCTGTTTCCACCAGATACCGGTGAGGTCCGATCCATTGAGTCGGACAGGATTCATTCGTCAAAGCATCAGTGAACCCGGAAAGTCCGGCGGTGTCCCGTCCGGCATAGACTTCGACAGGCCCGGAAAGAGTCACGGCGCCGCGATTCCATACGGCGAGCAGACGTTCGCCGTGTGGTGCCTCTCCAAGCCTCTGCCGGAGTTCCCGTTCCGCCCGGCGGATTTCCCGCAACGCGGCGTCGGCATAAAATGACTTCTCCCGCCAGGAGGTCCGGTAGCGGTCATAGTCCCGTGCGCGGCATTCCCGGAACGATTTCTCCCATCCCCATTCGCTGAGACCGCAGGTGTGATCCGCGTAGAACTGGAGATTTTCCACGGCTTTCTCCGGTATCGTAAGCCCGCGCTGCGCCCGGAGAAAGGTCTTCAGCCCGGACGGAGCCGGAAGCGCCCGCATGTTCCACGGATCGGTGATGGCGCCGGTCAGGGAAGGAATGGACGGTCCGTATTTCTCTTCCATGAGATGGAAGAATTCCGAAGGGTTGACAAGAACGACCCGTGGAATTCCTTTGAGCGTATTGATCCGGCGGACCAGCTCCGGAAGATACCCGGCCGGTCCGCGGTTGTCGCCGCCGAACTGGATCATCACCTCGCGGTAAGGATAGTTTTCCGCCGCCAGTCTTTCCTCCAGTTTGCGGAACGCGCCGACAACGTCATCGGACCGTGTTCCGGAAGGAGGAAAATCCAGTTCGGCGCCGCGTTCAACCTCTCCCTGCATGAAACGAAGCAGCGCGGGCTGAATGAAATCGCCCAGAGCCGCGCCATAGACCGCATGAAGCCCCGTTTCGTCCTGCGGACGACGGATGCGGCTGATGGCAAGGTGCCATACCAGAATTTCCGCGCCGTCTTTTCCGCGCAGACGGAACAGGAACGGCATCTCTTTCGCCCATGGCAGATGAACCTGAAACGCGCCGACTCCCGCGATGAAATATCTTATCCCGCCTTCGGACAATACGGTGGACAGCCGTCCGGCATATCCGCCGATATCGTCCAGACAGGCGGTTTCGGACTTGAATCCATGGCTTTGGGCAAATTTCCGGGAATACGCGATACTGTCGAAAAGTCCCCGACAATCGAGCAGTTCCGTGAGAGGCTGCATTTCAAACGCACCCAGCTCCAGCTGTCCGGATTTCAGACAGCCGATCAGTCGCTGACGCGCCTTTTCTCCGCGATGGTTCCAGTAATCGCGCACCAGATAAGCCGATTCGACGAACCAGCGATAATCGGGATCTTTTTCGCAGAAATCCAGAACCCGGTCCATGTGAATCAGGTGATCGGACATGACCTCTTCCGGAAGGTCGGTATATCCGATATCCAGATGCGTATGGTGAATCAGATAAATTTTTTCGAGCATGATGAATGTTCTTCTTTTTAACGGGGAAATGTTTTTCTTCCCTCTTTTTTACTGTAATGCAACCCGCAGGCTGCTTCCAGCCGGAACGGTGATTTTTCGTGTGAATTCGCCCAGCAGCCCGAACCCTTTGCCCGGCTTCACGGTGCAGGTAATCGGCTTGTCCGTGGGGTTATGCGCCTCGAAAGCCTGTTTTCCGGGACGGGAATCCAGCAGGGTCAGACGGATGTCCGGATTGTCCGCCGTCAGCAGATTGCCGATGAACACATTCCGGTCGCCGAATTCCGTATCGACCTGAAGGAATCCGGTGCCATCCGGAAGCACCGGGATGCGCTGTAATTCGTCGATGAATTTTTTTGCGTTCTGATTTACCAGCAGTTGGTTGTAGCGGGTCACGCTCCATTCCGGAATGAGCAATGTGTTTTCTCCTTTATAAAGGATTCCGGCGTCCCAATTCGGGTTCAGTCCGGAAATCAGCACCGGCAAATTGAATGGAAGTTTCGCGGCTCTGACTTTTCCGGAAAAACTTTTTTGGGCAGAATGGAGTTTCAAGGTAAAGGTTTTGTCCACGACTTCCCCTTTTTCCGGAACAACAGAATAGGCCGTCTTGCCGCAAAGACCCAATTTTTCAGTGATGTCTTGAATGAAACGGTCGTTTGGATCGGAAGAGAATCCCCCCATGATCCAGAGATATCGGTAAGTATACAAATCTCCCGCGGTGAAGGTTTTTTTCCCAGGATCAAGGGTCAATGCCAAGGTTGCATTTCCGGATTTATCCGCCGATATTTCATAGTGAAGATTGTCTGAAAGACCAATAATGCCAAGAGCGCCTCGGTTCATATCTGGAAAGATTGCAACAGATTCATTTCTTTTCAACAGACCGGTTATTTTGTTTCCTGGCACAATTTTTACGGTTTTCCGATTCTGTGACGTCTCGCTGATAGAATAATACGTCGATTTGCGTGTCCCCGAAAAAACGCTGGGACCCGCTGCGTTGAAAGCCTTCAGAATTTCAATTCTGCCTTCGACCAGGACGGCAAGGGAAGATGTGTTCCGACCGGTAAAATAAGTATAACGGACGGAATGTTTCTGAAATTCATTAGGAAGCACATCATGGGGTGAATCTGTGTACTGAATGGAATTTGGAGCGGAAAAATGTTCATTCACTGTCTGGTCGATGATATACCCGAACCTTGTTTCCAATGCCGGACGGAATACGCCGCAGGGGAAAGTCCCCTCTTTTCCGATATTCTGGAAGATGGGACCCCCAATATATGAAAAGCGGCGTTCGCTTTGATAATTTTCGATGCCCCGCGTATTCAACGATGCCTCGGGTACAAAATACCATTTGCCGCGGGGCATGGTATTGAAATTGTCCGTACAGCGAGGAAACCAGTTTTCATAGACTCCGGTAAAGGTATCCCAACTGATGGCCCGCCGTCCTTTTGCATCGGTAACCGACAGCATGAGAGTACGTCCGCGATCATGAAAGAAATCGATTTCCTTTTCAAAAACAGGCCGATTCCCGGCGGAAAAACAGCGCCATGGCGGAATGTCGTCTCCATCGGTGACGACGGCTTTCGTGATCCCTGCGTCGGAAGAGACTTTCAAATGAAGGCGGCAGCGATCGCTTCCGGACGCCAGGTCGGGAAATGGGTTGAAAATGCGAAAATCCTTTATCTCAGGGCCTTCCGAAACAAACGACGGATAATTATCAATCCGTTTCCCGGCGGAATAAGGATTTTTAAAAAGGCAATCATCAACGGTGTCATGACCTCCATTCGTTCGGATGAAAGTCTGAAATCCCCCCTCCGCTTTCGAGACATCGTCGGGTGAATCAACCAGATGCACTGCTACGGGGAAAATCCTGAATGCATATTTGCGCATCTTCTGATAGTTGCCCAAAGAATCATCGAGCAGTTTCCCTCCTTGATAGGTAAACACGGAAAAGCCTTTGAAATTTCCGGCAAACCACGACGGGCGCGGATTCAAATTGCTATGAAGTAAAATGACTGGAGCCATTCCATACCCGTGAAATAGCGGATAATTGGTGGCGATGCGTCCGGGATGTTTGGCGCTGAACCATTTTTTTTCCGGATAAAACAGATTCCTTCCGAAACATCCCCAAGCCGTTCCTGAATCGTCTAAATAACGAAACCCCGGATATGCGCTTATTTTGGAATTGCTCGACTTGCGGCATATGTCTTTCAGACGTGTGAATTTTTCAAGGTCCATTTTAGATAAGTCTTCAAAGAATACAATAAAATCATACCCGGCTTTTTCCGCATTGTGTATGAACTCTTCCGGAGTACCTTTTCCTCCGGAAAGAGAAGTTCGGGCTCCAAGGAGTCCTTTGTAGCAGTTTTTTAAATAATCACCGGTATATCCGCAGTCTTTTGAATCCCAATGAATAGTGGGGCGTTCCCCGGGGAATTTCGACTTCATGTCTCTTGGAGGATATCCTCCAAAAACATTTTTCGAAGGTTGCGCCAGATAGTCAAAGAGATTTGTCATCAAAGTCAACCCATTGCCGGGGTGCCCTCCGAATTCTCCATCCATCAGAATGCCATTGCCCCAAATAGCATGTCCACTGTCATTCCAGATCAATGTGGATGCGATCGGAAAAAGAGCGATGCGTCCTTTCCCGTATTCGCGGAGAGCCAGCAGGGGAGGCGCGGCCGAAAAACTTCCGGCGGCCGTCTGTAGCTTTTTGTCTCTTTTGATGTTCCGAAGACTGCTGGCGGAGGCCGCCCCGCGAATTGGAATGGTCCAGTTGGCATCGGTTTTTACCGGAGAGGTAAAGTCTGTGGAGACGGCATACTCCGAATTCAATATGTCGGGATAGAAGAATCCGCGGACTCCGTTGGTCACGGGGTGCTTTTTCAGATTGTCCGTCCAGAAGACCTTTGCTCCGGAACCGGGAATGATGAACTGATGGGCTGGATCCACCACTTGTTCAAAAAGGATTTCCGCACCGAATGGTTTTAGCAGGGAATTATACTCCTTGATGTCTGTGCCGAACTGCCACCCCGGCGCACGCATAACCAGAAGTCCCCCGCCTTCACGGACATAGTCAGCCAGCATTTTTTGTAGTTTATGGGAGGATTCCGAAGAAAAATTCTGAGAATCCAGTGTGCTTTCTCCTTCACATCCCAGGACGACAATATTGAATTTTTTCAGAAATTCGAGGTTCATTCCTGGGGAAAACGCGGCTGCGGCTTCGATCGTGAATTGTTTTTTTGAAAGCATATTCCAGACCATGGGGCCGGGCAGGGAAAGACCGCGATAACGCAATCCTTGGACGCAGGAATTGCTTCCTTTCTCAAAGAGAAGAATCAGGACCGAAGGATTTTTTTCACTGCCGGTATAGAACTTCAGGTCATCAAATTGAAAAATGCCGGGCGATGTCACACGCTCTTCAACAGCAATCACGGAAGCATCTGGCGGGACATCGTTCAATGGGAAGGAAAATGTTTTCCATTTCGGTGTCGGCGGCAGTTTGAAAAGATGGTAATTCCAGTTCTTTTTCCCTCCGGATTCCGTCAGAAAACGAACCAGCAACTGACCGCCTGGAGCATTGCTTTTATAGGATATGGAGACACTGTCCGGCATGGTTCCGTGAATTTTTGCTCCATGGGATACGGCGGCATAGATCCGCAGGTTTTTCTTTACGGTGATTTTCAACGAGGCTTTTCCTTCGGAAAAATCGCATGTGTCTTTTTCGGCGCTGACCGCCTCCTCCTGCTGATGTGCGGTCAACCGTCTTACTTTGCCAAGTTCAGTTTCATATCCCTGATCCGGCAGAAGATTCATTTCTTTCGGAACAGCCTCCAAGACAAAAGATGAAAAGAGGAATCCGCTTAAGAATAACAAACCAAACCTTTTAAAAAAATTCATCTTTAAAACTCCCCCTAATCTTGCTCAAAAAAGTCATTTTGTTCGAAATCTGCCAGCTTTTGTTGAATTCCACGATAATTCACCGGGGAAACATGTCCGTCGCCAAACAACGTATTAAGACTGTTGTTGAGGCGCAATGCCGCAGCGTTGAAACAGTTCCGCGCCGTCTCTCCGCCAGCTGGAGACATGCGATAATAACTGTCTACCGAAAGTATATAAGGAGAACCGTTGTTGAGCGGCCCGTCGATTACCCAGAAAATCCGACTGGGCTTCGGTATTTTTGTGATTTTTTTGAATCCCATTCCATAGTCGCGTCCGCGTCCGTCGAAATTGCTGGCCGTATGGCTTGCATTCTCCGGATTGTATCGGCCGTTATACCCGTAATTCGGAGTAAAACGCCCATTGCTGTTTACCGTGTCATCCATCGGGCAGCGCAAAACTTTCCAATGTTTTGCTGAGGTCGTAAAGGGGGTGCCGGCGTTCCAGATTTTGCTGCTCCACTCATCCCGTGACCGAATCCAGGAAAAATACAAGGCCGGATACATATACCACATGCCAACGGAATTGGCCACCGGAGGAGTAATGTCAACATTGTCGGCACAATAGAATTGAAAGCAAATTCCGATCTGTTTCAGATTTCCAATGCACTGAACGGCTTGAGCTTTTTTTCGTGCATTATTCAGCGCAGGCAGCAAGAGTCCGGACAGAATCGCAATGATCGAAATCACGACCAGGAGTTCTACTAATGTGAATTCCCTTCTTTTCATACGGCAACTTCCCTTCTTTTCCTTGTTTTATATTGATGTCCCCGCGGTTCAATTTTTCCGGTTAGCTGAATTCATATTCCGGCAGGGAAAATACGATGGAGCCTTCCCCGGTAAACTTACACGTTTTCAGTCCATACGGCAGGAAAAAACTTTCGCCCGAGGAAACATTCAGCGTGTCATCGATTTTGAAAGAGCCTTCCGTCACAATCCCGGCCCGACAGCAGTCTTCTCGGTTAATATAACAGTATTTCCCCGTTCCCGCCAGTTTCTGAACTTCGAATAAATGATTTACCGCGGAAAGTGGGACAATTCGGGACAATTCGAAACCGGCGGTCCGATCGATCGTCTCCGAGGCGGGACAGTATCTTCGTTTTGCCTCATCTTCCGTTTCGGACGTCATCTTGAAAATCCGGAGGGCATCCTCCACGGGAATTCCGCCGAAACGGTCCCCGTCGCTCAACGGCTGTTTCCCGCAGAACAATTCCGGTTGGACCACCCGATCGGATGGCTCCATCACCTCGATCAGCGTCACTCCCGGTCCGATCGCATGAGGCACTCCGCCCGGAACCATGAACACGTCGCCGCTCTTGACCTCCCATTTCCGGAGCATTCCTTCGCCCCGTTCGAACCGTCCCCGCCGCGCCTCGTCCAGAAAAACCTTTCCATCCAGTTTTTCATTGAAGCCGAGCAGAAGATACGGTTTTTCTCCTTTGACTTCCCGCGTGGAAAGAATGATCCAGCATTCGGTTTTGCCGCTTCTCGCATGATAGTATTTTTCCGCGTCGGATACGGTCGGATGCGCCTGAATCGGGAGCCGTTCCGCCGAATCCAGC
>CAYWZD010000002.1:28715-31793 GCA_964462755.1 uncultured Victivallales bacterium
CGCGTCGGATACGGTCGGATGCGCCTGAATCGGGAGCCGTTCCGCCGAATCCAGCACCTTCATCAGAAAGCCGGGAACCGCGCCGTAACGTATCAGATGGGACGGTCCGAACCAATCGCCGGGGGACTCCCGCAGGACTTCCGGAAAAGGCTTCCCGGATGCCAGACGGCTCAATCCCTGTCCTGGACAATCGTATTGCGGATTGAAGGCCTCGACACAGGACGCGATCCAGTCTTCCGGAAAATGAGAATCCGTTCCGCCATTCTTTTTACGCAGAATGTCAATCCCGCTTCCGCCTAGATAGGCGCGCCATACGCGGTTCTCTGTAAATTTCATTGGTATCATAAAAAAATCCTTTGAAAAAATTATCAGATCATGTATTGATTTTTTATTTGTATTACATTATATTACATAAAAACCAGAAAGCAAGAGGCTGATATGAAAAAAATCGAGATTTTTTCCGAGGGAATCGAAATTCTCCTCAAGACGAAACGCGGACAAAAGAAAATGACCGGCTGGTTCCTCTGGCAGGAAATCAAGATGAATGTGCGCAAGGAATTTCACGCACGCGGGGAAGACCCGGATGCGCCCGGAAATCAGAGCGAAATTCTCTGCGAATGCCTGAAACGTCTGCCATTGTCCATCCCGCGCGGAAGCGCGCTGGCCGGGACACAGGACGATGCTTTTTCCCCCAGTTATGCCCTGATCAATCCGGCGTTCCGCGTGGAGACGTTCGCCGGATACTGCGACCCGGTGGCGATTTACGACGACATCCAGCCCGACGCCGAATTTTCCGCCGAACGGATAGAGCGCGTCCGCGAATATTATTCCGGCACGCGATACGTAAACGAATTGAAAGCCGTGTATGAAAAGGCTGGTCCGCGAACGGAGGAAGTCGCCTTCTTCGTGGAACCGGTGACAGGACACATCATCCCGGATTTGAGGCCTGTTCTCGCTCGCGGGATTCGCGGACTCGAATCCTCTCCCGTGGCAAAAAACATCTGCCGTGCGCTGGACGGTGCGCTGATTCTGGCGGAACGCTACGCGGAATTGGCGGACAAGCTTCAGGTGGAGCGAGCGGACGATCCGGCAGAAGTCGAACGGCTCCGTCTTATTGCGGAGAACTGCCGCAAAGTGCCGGAATCCGGGGCGGAAAATCTGCATCAGGCGCTCCAGAGCGCGGCGCTTCTGTGGCAGGGAATGTGTCTGGAACAGGCGCCCAATCCGTATGCGTTTTCAGTCGGAAATCTGGACAGAATACTGGAACCCTACCGGAAGGATTGTCCGGCGGATGAAGCCACGGCGCTGGTCCGACATTTTCTGGCGTTTCTGATGGTGGGAAACCGGTGTTGGGCGATCTCGCAGAACATCATGGTCGGAGGCCGGGACGAAACCGGACGCGACCTCACCACGCCGATAACGTATCGTGTGCTGGACGCCTTCTTTCTGTCGAACAATCCCCAGCCCGCGCTTTCGGTCAAGGTGCACAAGAACACACCGCCGGAACTCTACCGGGCGCTGGGACGCTTCTTCTTCACGCCGGGCCATTCGACGCCGTCGCTGTTCAATGACGACATGATGTTCCGGGTCCTGCGCGGAAAGGGCATTGCCGAAGCCGACCTGTCCGACTACTCCATTGCCGGATGTCAGGAACCGCTCATCATGGGGAAGGAAAGCGCCAATACGACCAATAGCTGGCTGAATCTGGCGAAAGTGCTGGAATTGACTCTGAACAACGGCGAGTCCCTGCTTTCGAAACGCAAACTGGGGCTGGACTGGAAAAAACTCGGATATGATTCCCTGAAAGAGGTTCTCGACGACATTGAAAACGCGTTTTACCGTCAGCTGGACTTCATTCTGTCGAAGCTGGAAGAGGCTGCCAATGGATGCACGGTCACGCTGTCGCATCAGGCCGCGCCGTTCACCTCTTCGCTGATGGGGGGACTCTCCACCGGACGCGACGTGCGCGACGCGAAGAATCCGGGTTGCGCTTATCGCGCGAGCGGATGTCTGGTGCATGGATTAGGCGTGGTTGCGGATTCTCTTCTGGCGGTCCGCCATTATATGGAGCACAAGATCGACACGCCCGAGGCGCTGCTGGAAGCGCTTCGCCGTGACTTCAAGGATGCGTCGCGGATTCATCTGTTCCTGACCGGACAGCCGAAATACGGGAATAATCTGGATGAACCGGACACGATCGCGGTCCGCCTTCAGAAGGAAGTCTGCCGCCGGATCGCGAAGTTGCGGAACCCGGCCGGCGCGCCGTTTCTGTCGGACTTCTCCACGCCGAGCACTCATCTGCTGTATGGGTATCACGTGGGCGCCACGCCGGACGGACGGAACGCCCGCGCCATGCTGGGGTACGGGATCGATCCGCGTCCGGAAAGCGAACGGAACGGTTTCGAAACCCGGCTGCTTTCCGAATGGAAACTGGATTTCTCGCTGTTCAACGGCGGATATGCGTCCCACCTAGGGCTGTCGCCGGAAATTTTCCGGGAAGCCGCGGACACGGACTCCAAAATGGAACTCTTCCGGGACCGCGTCATCCAATCTCTTTTCCGTTTTTCCGGAAAACAGGTGGAAAATGCGCCGTTCTACGTTTATTTTAATATTGACTCGGCCGTCAGTCTGCGCAAGGTTCTGGCCCATCCGGAAAAATATGCGCCGAACGGAATTTACATCATGCGGATTCACGGCACGTTTGTAAACTTTCTGGATCTCTCGCCGGCGATTCAGGAGGACATCATCGCACGGCTGGAACCGGGCGGAACGCCCATCGGAGACTGAAATGCAGCTGACGGAGACGATTCGGGAGAAACTTTTCAACGAAATACTGGAAGGCCGTTATGCGCCCGGAGAACGGATGCCGACGGAAATGGAAACCGGGGATCGGTTCCTAGCCAGCCGGGTGACGGTCCGGCGCGCCTACAGCGCTTTGGAAAAAGCCGGGATCATCGTCCGGAGAAAACGCTACGGAACCATTGTCAGTTCCAGTTATGCCGGGTCCACCGATCCGATCCGGACGATTGCGGCGGTGATGCCTCTCCACGATACGTTCTCCCGCGATTTTCTGGAGAC
>CAYWZD010000002.1:31893-55473 GCA_964462755.1 uncultured Victivallales bacterium
GGACGCTGTTTCGCAGGGAATCCGCAACTTTGTGTTCGGAGACGCAAGCGGACTGGATGTCGATTCGAACCGGGAACGCCGAGCCGTATTTATTTCCGAATGCGAGAGCCGCGGGCTGGATTATTCCTTCTTTGAATTCCCGTGGGAGGAACCGGTTACGCCCGGACTCCGCCGAGCCTGCATGAAGTTCCTGTCCCAGGCCGGAGGAGAAACCTCCGCCCTGATCTGTGTCAACGACACCGTGGCCGTAACGGCTTCTGATTGTGTGCCCGAAAACTGCCGCATCTACAGTATCGACGGAAAAAAAGAAGCCTTGGAAAGAGGAATCATCACCTATTCCCAGCCGATGGAAAAGATGGCGGAAAGCTGTTTCGCCGCCCTGAATGTTCAACGGAAAAAAGGGGAGAAATGGCAGGCAACCGAATATCGTTTCGAAGGAGAACTTCTGCGGAGATGATCATTTTTCATTCCGGTTTCAGCCATGGATTCGACGGTCCCGGAACCCGTCTGGTGTTCTACCTCAAAGGCTGCAACTTTCATTGCGACTGGTGCGCCTCTCCGGAAAGTATCCGCCCGGTTCCGGAACTGCTGTATTCTCCGGACCGCAATGCCGATTCCGAATGTGCCGGCTGTCCGAAGAAAGCATACGGCGGAAGCGGCGTGCTGAACCGGGAAATCTGTGAACGGTGCCAGACGTTCGACTGCATCCGGATCTGGCACAACCCCGCGTTCGAACGGGCGGGCGAGGAAATCTCTCCGGAAAAAGTCCTGCATCGGGCGGAGTCGGCTCGCAACTTTATTTCCGGCGTGACTTTCGGCGGAGGCGAACCGACTTTACAGAGCTCCGAACTGATCCGTGCTTGTCATCTTCTGCGGAAAAACGGATTTCATGTTGCGATGGAAAGCAACGCCTCCACGCCCGGATTTCCCGATCTGATCGGAGAAGTCGATCTGCTTTTCGCCGATCTGAAAACTTTGAATCCGGAAATCGCCCGTAAACGAATGTCCGCCGACATCTCCCTCGTGAAAGACAACCTCCGGGAAGCCGCTTCCCGGCAGACGAATTTCACCTTGCGGATTCCCGTTGTCCGGGGCGTCAACGACGGGGAACAGGAACAGTCGGAAATCCTGGAGTTCTGCCGGGAACTGAAATGTTTGCGCCCGGATGGAATCCTGAAGGTGGAACTCCTGCGTCAGCATCATCTCGGAGAGCCCAAGTATGCCGCGCTGGGCCGGGCCTATCTTCTGAAAGGGACCTCTCTGCCGGAGAAGAAGATATTGGAACAATTCTCGTCCCGCCTGAAGAATGCGGGGATTCATGCAACAATTTTCGGATAAAGGATAAGAAATGGCAATTACTTTAGGCATCGATCTGGGCACTACCAAAAGCGCGTCCGTGTTGTATGATACGGAGAAACAAATCTTGCTGGAGGCCGCTTCGAAGACCCATCACGCCGATCTTCCGTCAGAGGAAAACGGTGCGGAACAGAATGCGGACAAACTGCTGGACGCGGCCTTCGAATCCATCCGTTCCCTTTCAGCGGAACTGCGGAAAAAAGTCGAAGCGATCGGAGTGACCGGACAGATGCATTCCGTCCTCGGCTGGAACCGGGATCGGGTTTTTCCTCTGGTGACATGGCAGGACCGCCGCTGCGGGAAACAAGGGCTTCTTCCAGTGTTTTCCGCCCGTTCCGGACACCCCCTTTATGATGGATTCGGCGCCGCCACGCTGGCGCGGCTGGGAAAAGAAACCGCCTCATGGGAACACGCGTCCACCATCATGGATTATCTGGTCTGTCGGCTGGCGAATCTCGAAGTGCCTGTCACCGATCCGGCTGACGCCGCCTCGTGGGGAATTTTCGATTTTCGCGCAGGAAAGTGGGATTTCCGGGCGGCGGACGCACTGGAAATTCCGCGCCGTCTTCTGCCGGAGATTCGACCGGGAGGAAGCGTGGCGGGAAAACTTTCGAAAAAGTATGCGGAGCGGCTCGGACTGCCGGAAGGAATTCCGGTTCATGTGGCGACCGGGGACAATCAAGCATCGATTCTGGGAACGGGGCGCGCTCTGGAAAAGGAACTGTATTTGACGCTCGGGACCGGTGCCCAGCTTTCCGCCGTCATCACGCCGGAGGAAGCCGCCTGTTTCCATCCGGGCGGACGGATCGAACTGCGTCCGTTTTTCGGAAACCGGATGCTGGCGGTGACCGCGTGTCTTTGCGGCGGACGCGCCTTCTCATGGCTGGGTGAAACTGTCCAAAGCTGGATGAAAACCTTGCAGCTGCCGTGTCCGGAATTGCCGGACCTATTGGATAGAATCGATCAGGCAGGGATGTCGGCTTTGGAGGATAATATTTCCCGTCCAAACGTTCGTCCAAATTTTATGGGAGAACGCGGAGCGGAAAGTCTCCGTGGCGAGATTCGGGACATCACGCTGGAAAACTTTTCCATCGGCGCATTGACTGCCTCCATGGCGGAAGGAATCATCCGCAACCTGAAGCAGGATTTTCCCGCTGCGATCCTTTCGAAACGCACGGACCTCCTCGGAAGCGGCAACGGCATCCGGAAAGTCCATTGCATTCAGGCGGTCATCCGCCGGGAATTCCCGCAGAAACTGATCCTGACAGACTCCCGGGAGGAAGCCGCCTGCGGAGCCGCAAAATCAGCAGGCGGACTGTGAAAGAATTTCAAGAGAAGAAAGGGGCATGGAAGAGGAAATCCAATTTTGCGGAATTCATCCAGTTCGTTTTCGTTATGACAGAAATTTTTTGGATGCAACCACAACTATGCTGGAATTGGAGAAGTTTCCTGCAAACAAGCCGTATGCTTCTTGATACATTGAAGAAAGGTTATGGCATTGTAACGAAAAATATTCTGAACTTCCGTTCCGGACAAGCCAAGAATTTCGACCGCCCGCCGCTGTGCTCGCAACTGCTCGTATATGACAAAAGTCGGATTTGGGTCACAATGCGGCAGTTGCGCGTGTCCCTGATAAGCAGACCATGCGTGGGCATAGGCGACGTATGTTCCTCTCGTTCCCCCTGACATCAGATTGTCCGAACCAAACATAATCCGCTTCCTGTCGCAATATTTCAGCAACAGCAAGTGGGTATATAAATCACATACCGCAGAGGTATCATACCAGATGTTCGGCAATTCCAGAAGAGTATGGATTGCTTGCTCCAGAGAAGCCGGGTTGAATGCGCGCGCACAGTGTGCCAATATCCATTGGACATGGGGATATTTCCGGGTATATTGTTTTAAATCCCTGATGTTGTCTGGATCGCTTATCCCATTTTTTCTCGAGAGATGGAGCATGATGCCCAGACTTTCCCCGTCCGCCGCTTCGATCAGCGATTCCGGCAGATAATCACGGATGCGGCAGTTGTTTCCATCCTTGGCAAACAATGGATAGGGTTTCAGGATTTTAAACCCGAAACGGTTTACTTGTGAGAGCAGATAGTCCGGTGACATGCGCGGAGTCACCATCATACCGGCCAATGAGTTCGTTTCCCTGTCTGTCTGCCCGGCCAGCCAGGCGTTCTGTCCTTCAAAATCGATGCCGCGCAGAGGCATTCCCATCACCAGAAAATCAATTTTCCTTCCGGGATACAGCTGTCCGGAAAATTTCCTCAGTTCTTCAAGATTCACTTCCACGGGGAAGTTTTCCCTGAGATTTCCCGTTCCGCAATATCGCTCGCACCACAAGTGCGTATGCACATCAAAGATCAGGGGCGGAACAAAATCTTCCAGCTCCTTATCCCAGATATCACGGTCAATATCCTTCAGTGCCCAGGCATTCTTACAATTCATTGATCAGTCCCTGTTAATTTTCCGTGAGAATCCACATGTTATCAGTCATGGCATTCCGATTCACATGGGAAACATGTCCGTCGCAGAAGGCAAAATTCCGTCCGTTTTCATGGGGATTTCCGATCAGCGTGGTTTTCCCGTACAAGGTTGCGCAGTTGTATGTCTCGACGCCCGCGGAGGAAGACCATCTTGTTGTCCCTGCAGGAACTTCATACCCGTCAAACAGCATGAATTTCTTTGACGGCGATTTGATTTCGTTGGATTTCACTGTGACAACGGTGGTTCGCCAGTCTCTGAACACATAATAGTGACCGGCATAACTGCGCGGTTGTACCGTCGACACATATTTTGTCGTGTCCTTGTGACAAAAATAGCTTTTCGGAGCTGTTACGTAGCGCCCACTGTAGAGGCAGTAGCTCCAGCCGGATTTTTGTGTATTTTCCAATCCCGGAGGATAGATGCTTCCAAAATCCTGAAGATACATGCTGACGCCGAGGCTCAATTGTTTCAGATTGCCGGTGCAGTGAATCGAATGGGCTTTGTCGCGAACACGAGCCAGCGCGGGAAGCAGCATCCCCGCGAGAATCGCAATAATGGCAATTACAATGAGAAGTTCTATGAGCGTGAAAATGGAATGTCCTGGTAATTTGTCAACCAACGGGAAGAATCTGTTGTCTTTTTTCATCTTCAACCTGCCTTTCTTTGATTTTTATACAGGCTCGCGGTAAAAAGGAAGGGAACGCTGTTATTTTACTTTTTCGAATTGGAGGTCGTCAAACAAGATCATTCCGCCATGCAGACTCAATATGGCAATCTGAACATATTTCATGCCGGGCCAGAATTTATACCCGCCGGCTCCGAACAGAGCACTGCCCTGAACGGTCCCGGTTATCTTCACCCAATCTTTGGAATTGAATTTACCGGAGGAAGCCGGATAAAGGTAATTGGCGCTGAACCGATGCTGCCGGACCGGGGTGCCGGCAGGAAAATTTCTGCCGCAGGGTTTGTCCAGAGTCAATTCCCAATATCCGTTTTTCTTTTCAATCCGGCGCAGGGTGCCTTGGGAAAGATTTTTGTTCGGAAGATCGGAATAGTCTGCCCGTGTTTGAAACGCGATAAGATTGAAGCGGTCCCTGGCCTGAAAGTTTTCCGCATTTTTAACCTTGACAACCATATCCGCGGCACTACAGTCCGCCGCCAGCTCGGTTTCCGTATTTTTTACGATATTGATGGTTTCCGGCATGATTCTGTTCCGGTTCGCATCCAGCGGAATCAGCCCGAGATAGACATCGGGAGTGCGGTCATCGACGCTTCTTATCCAGGCGGATACCCGATATGTCCCGGAAGGGTCGATCTGAATGATCTGTGCACTCACTGCAAGGGGAGCAATCGTTTTGAAACAATGACCTCCGGAATGCGGCGCTTCTGAAACGACCTGCACCTGTTCTTCCGACCACGACTCCATTGCTTTGCCCGCATCTCCATTAGTGACGAGATTCCCGGCGCAGAGCATCATGGGCGCGGTCAGGATCAATATTGCAGCTTGTCTTAGGTTCGGCATTTTTCTTCCTCCTTTGAGCCAAATTCAATAGGAATGGCTGTTGTTTTTGTAGATAATATATTTTCTTACACCTCAAAACCGCATGTTGAAACAAAACAAACAGGTCTGGTTACTTCAGTTCTGCATGCCCGCGGTCAAGATGCCCCGTCGCTGTCTCTTTTCATTTTACCGAATTGGGAACTTCTGAATTTTCCTCCTTTTGACTTCCGGTCCGCACTGTATTTGTTTTCAAGTGATTTTTCCTTGTTCATCATCTGCATGAAAGAAAATTACTTCGTTTTTCAATGATTGCCGGATGGCTTTCGTATCGGCTGAATTGCATTCTGCTGCGGCGATTTGCCGTCAGGGACTTGGCTGACGAGCCATACCCGTTTCCATATCCCGCCATTGCCGCCCCGATCCTCGACCCGGACGAAAATCCGCTGTTCCGCCATGTTCCAGTTGACGCATGAATCGATCTGAATGAAAAACGCGGTGCACCAATCATCCGGTTTCTGATACAGATGTTCTCCTGCCTTGCGGCCGTTCACAAACACTTCGCACGATTCATCGACCGCGCCGAAGCATAAATAGATTTTTCGTCCTTTCCAGTCCGCTGGAATTGAAATGGCCTGAGCATACCAGGCGATCCCGTCATAACGGCTCAATTTTTCCCGCAGCGGCTTCGGAATATTTTGAAACTTCGGCGAGGGAGTTTCCCAGCAGCTGTCGGTTGGCAGTTGATCCCAGTTCTTCTGCACCATTGCAAAGGGAGTGGTCTCCCATTTTTCCCTGAGTCCCGCATTTTTTTCATCCATCCGGAAATACCAGAATAAAGGAGTCCGGATGTGCGGCGGAGTAAAATCTTTCAGAATGACGGCTGTTTCGAGTTCGGTTACGCCTGCGGATTTTTCGTTGTTCAGAAGTCCGACCCATGCCATGTTCAACTGATCCTTGTATTGGATTCTGAAGTCCAGCAGAGATATGGCGGCCGGAATTTTTTCGGATGCGGCCGCCGTTACCGCCTGGAACAAAAGCCGGGAATGCCGGTTGGACAAGATCAGCCTGTCAAGCCGTTTCCGTTCCGCGTCGGTCAATTTTTCCCGGACGGCGTTTTGCAGCATGGCATCCGTCCGGTCGAAGTCGGCCATCGTATAATAGTCGGCAAGATTCCATAAGACTCCACGGGCGAAATTGTAGTAGCGTCCCTTTTCAACAAGGATATTGAAATCAGGCAGCAGGCGTTTTTCATACACCTCCATGCGCCAGTAGCGGAAATAGTTCCGGACCTCCGGGCCTGCTTTTCCAAAAGCGGAATAGTATTCGTTCTCCCATGTTTCAAACGGGACTTCCGGCTGGGCAATGGCGCGGGCCAGTATATAATCGCTGATGCCGGACAGGGACCAGTGCCCCTGCATCGCATCATAGTCGGCGCCGACCGCACCATATTTTACCGCCAGTTGAAACGCATCGAACATCTGACGTTCGAGCCCGAGCGGAATTCCCGTTGTGAGGAAGCACCAGTGGTAATTCGGACGGAGCACAATCTGTCCGGCGCCGTAATTCTTCCATGCCCCATACCAGCGATCCAGCTGTTTCAAATCCAAAGTGGATGGCACCATTCCCAGAATCACGTTGGGTTCAACCCGTTCGCGGAACGGCGGCTGTTCCGTCTGATTGTATACATACATCGACGCGACGGCTTCCGGCATGGATTTCTGCGCGGCTTTCGCCACGGCATTGGTCAGGTGCAGATAGCGGTCAGTCAGCCGGGCACGGTAACTGTCGATGTCCGGTTCGTCATGACCATCCAGCGCGCGACAGTTCGCGCATCGGCAATACCCGCCGACATTATCGTTCTCGCAGACATTGACGCAGGGCGAAGGATTTCTGCGCAGTTTCCAGTTCTGCACGATCTGTTCCGCCACATCTGGATTGGATGGACAGAGCTTAATGGTTTTTGCGCTGTTTTCGACTGCGATCGGGTCCTCTTGCCGCTTCGGTCCGAGGACCGGTTCCCTTTTGCCGTACTTGTTGAGCGCAAAATATTCCGGGTGCGATTTTCCATACCGGCTCCACCAGTCCGTGAAGGCATGACCGAAAGAGATGTCCTCGCAATTCGGACGCATCAGCATCCGGTTTTGCCATTCCCGGATTCTCTCTGCGTTCCTTCGATACTCCTCCGGAGTTTTTTCGAAGAAAGAAAGTTCTTTCTGAAGGGTTTTGTTCGGCAAATTGCACCGCAGGAAACGGATCTTCAATCTTGGACTCCATTGAAAGTCGCCGAGTGTGAGCGACAAATTAGGCTGTTCCCGGTAAACAATGCCGTCGTCTCCCGGCTCAATCCAGAGTATTCCAAGTTCTTTTTCAAGAAATCGGTAGACTGCGAATTCACTTCCGCACCGTGTTCCAAAGTCATCCCCGTAGAGATAGGTCGCATTCTTGGTCACAACCCATCTTGCCTCTTCACGGGAAAGGACAGTCGTGTGGCCGGGTACCGGAATGCCGACGCAGAAAGAATACCGGTCCGGCAGCGGGGCTTTCCCGGTCATGACGGGGAGGTCTGTTCCGGTAACAAGGCGGAGGTGCTTTTGCAGTTGTTCCGCAGCCGTCTTTTTCACGCCGTCCGCATTTTCCGGCAGAAGGATTACACAGCGTGCGGGGGAAACTTCTATTTTTTCCGCGGATGCCGGCAGACAGAGGCAGGCGGAGAGCAATACTGCAAGCATTCCAATCCATCGTTTTGCACAAAGTTTCATTCCCATTTGCATTTGTCATCCCTGGTGATTCCATTCATGATTTATTACCTCCGTTTTTAATGTAAAAGGAACTGATCTTTCAGAAATTGAAGGAAAATTCCGCAAGGAAAATATCGGCGGCTGTCGAATGCTCCGCATGGGCGGGATCTTCCCGGAACTGTGCTTCCGTTTCGAAAGATTCATCCATTTTATGCTCGTGCGAGGAATAATATGAGACCAGCGCATGTCCCTGTTTCTGTGAAAGCCAAGAGGCATAGGAGGTGTCGCCGCCGCTCGGCAGAGTGCATACAAAGCGAATGTCCTGCCCGTCTTCGATCATAAATACATCCGAGCGTAAATTTCTGCGCTGATTCATGCCGCCGTCCCAGCGGCGGGCCACAATGACGCAGGCCCCGTCGAGTCGTTTCAGCATGGGGCCCTGAATCCGGATGGAAAGTCCTTTGACCAAATCCAGAGTCAACAGCTTCATCGTCGGCAGCGAGACATAAGGGCGGTTCAGGCTGCACAAAGTTGGAATGCATCCATAGCAACTGTCACGGACCAGCGCCCACAAAGTTCCATTTTCATCGAAGTCGATGGCGGTTTCAGTTCCCATGAATGGAAATGTGAATTTTTTCTCCCACGTTTCTCCGTCGGAACTGGAATACAGTGCCGGACGAAATACATTTTCCATCATTTCATAAGAACTGCCATAAAGAAGCCCGTCGAATTGCGTCAAGCCCCACACAAGCGGAATCTGTTCGAGCTGTCTTGGAGTGTCATAGGCAATCCCGTCCACTGAAGTCGTCAGGAACGGGATGATCTTATTTTCCGGATTCCGTGCGAAAAAATACAGATGAAGCCGTCCTTTGAATACGATGAGCCGCGGGTCCCGGAAATCCAGCGGGCTGTCTCCGATTCTGGCCGCGACGCTCCATGTGGAATTGTCCTGCGACCGGAGGATCACGATTTTCCCATCGAAAGCCAGATGGGTTGTCGCAGAGCGGAATGCAATATATGTGACCCCGCCGAACCGGGCAATTGACGTGAATGCATTGTGCCTGCCATCGGAAAATATCTTAGAGGCTCTCGTGACTCGTAATTCTTTCATCGCAGGGAGATTCCTTATATTTTCATATATTCGCAGACGGCCCGGGACAAATCCTGTTCAACCGTCCTGGTTTTCGCAATTAACTTCTTTTCCTTTTCCGGAGCATATCGGCAGCTGGGGTATATGACGCCCAGTGCCGCATACGCCGCTCCGTTGTTCATGCGGACCGGCAAGGCGACTCCGCAAAGACCCGGTTCGCGTTCCTCGTGATCCAGTGCGGTTCCGGTTTCCCGGACAGCGGCAATGGACTCGCGGAACTTTTTCTTTCCGCATTCCGTAACAGGCGCCGTTTCCGGGGAAGAGTTGATCCGAAAAAATTCATCCAGATACGCATCGCTGCAACTGCCAAGCAAAGCCTTTCCGAATGCATCGCAATAAACCGGTTTGACCCTGCTGATATCCAGACTGCAGCGCACTATTGAGGAACACGGTTCGACCTCCAGATAAAACATGTCATAGGATTCAATCGTGGCCAGCACTGCGGTTTCTCCTGTGGCATCGCGCAGCTTTTGCAGATAGGGAATTGCCAGACGACGGAATGGCATCGAGGCGACTTTGCTCATCCCGAGCCTGAATAGTTTCAAGCCGAGGAGATAGCGAATCGGATCGGTCTTTTTGATGATGAAACCATTGATTGCCAGTGTCTCCAAAATCCGGAAAACCGAGCTTTTTTCAAGGTTGGCAATTTCCGTAATCTCTTTCAAGCTGATTCCATCCTGATGCCGACTGATTTCTTCCAGCAGAAAAAGTGCTTTTGCCACGGATTGAATCCCTTTTTTCTCCATAAAAATCACCTTTCAGTTTTATCATTGCCTACCAGTTATAACATATTCATGGAAAAACAGTGGTTGCTTCCATATCTATTGCTTTCAGGGGGGGGGGCGCCTACAACTTACCGCCTTCTCCAATTAAGGCTTTTTCCTTATTTTATTGTTTAATATACATTAACGTTGTTCATAAATCAATATTTTTTTAGAAAAAAAGATGGTTTTTGCGGGAATCCACACCGTTTTGATGTTGAAATTGGTATAGGGATGAACGTACAGCTGTCTTCTCGTCGAAATCGAAAATGAGGCGCAACGGGGCCTGATAGAAAACGGGATTGAGGCGGCCGGACGACTTCTGGATTCCGGGCGGAAGGTTATCACCGCCGTGTGCATCAGCAACTGTGCCGTCATCGGAATGAGCACGGACTTGTGCGCCGGGGAGTCAGAGCCCCGGCGGATGTCGCCGTGACAGGACACGCGGGAGAAAAAATCGCCCGGAAGTCGGTTGCGAGGCTTCTTTATTGGATTTCCAACAAAAGTGCCAATAGACCATTTGAACTGAAATTGCCGAGCCGTCTTGTGGAACGGGCCTCCTCGGCCCGGCTCATCCCGGCGAGGTCAAAGGCTTTCCGCGGTTTTCGGTCCTGCCCCTGCCGCGGAGATTCTCCGACGGGGGCGGCGTTTATTTCTTCGGGTCTTCCCGTGTGGTGTTCTCCTTGTCGATCTCTTCCAGCTGGGATTTGTCCGCAAGAGACATGTTTCCTTCGACCATGCCGTTGTCGAGGTCGTTGACCGTTTTTCTGGCTTCCAGGTCCCGGAAGAGACGCACGAGGTCGAAGGCGCCTCCGATTCCGAACCAGATGGTCGAGAAGAACGCCACGATGCCCGGGATCAGAAGGTAGACGAAGTATTTTCCCCACCATTCGATCGGCCACGGCGTGACAAAATTCCAGATCATTACCACGATGAACGCAAAGAAGAACGAATAAATGAAGGAATAGATGAAGAGTCCCCAGGCGATCGCCTTGTCGCCCCGTGTGTATTCCGGGGTGATTCCGATGAGGTTGGAGAACAGCTTTTTGAAAGTCCATTCCAGTTTGATCTTCTTTTCGCCGTCGATGGCGTATTTGCCGCGATGGAGCATGCGTTCGAGATTGAACGGTTTCTTACACGTGAGGTAGGAGACGATGCAGTAGAGGGCGAACGTGATGGCCATCGTCATGAAGTAGAATTCATAGGAATTGATCGGGCATTTGACCGCGTTCATTTCCCAGACGACATACGGGTTGAGAGGACCCGAAACCGTCGTTAGGAAATTTCCCACGGCCGTGACGAGGTTGTTTTCCTGAAGGAACGGATAGACGAGGTTTGCCCAGTTGCGCTGTATGAAGATGCTTCCCAGCGAAAGCACCATGCCCGAGATCAGGGAGGTGAATGCCCCGGCGGTTGTCCCGAAACGGCTGTAAAGTCCGAAAATCATCACCGGACCGCAGCCGCCCATCCACATCATGCACATGATCGTCACGAAAAGGTTGATGTAGTCCAGTTGGGACATGAAGAACGAACCGAAGCAGAAGAAGACGCCGACGCCGATCGACACCAGCCGGATTACGAAAATGTGCTGTTTCGGGGTAAACGGTTTTTTCCGCAGCGGCATGACCACGTCCTGCGTGATGGTCAGGGAGGCCGAATAGATACGGGTATCGTCGGTCGAAAGCATGGCCAGCACCATCAGCAGGCAGAACAATCCCAGCATGATGGGCGGAAAGATGTCCCTCATGGAGACGGACATCATCATCTGATAGTAAAGGGTCCGGAACTCCTGGAACTTGGAGTTGCCTTCGCTTTCCTTGAGGTTGGCGACGAGGGTGTTATGGGCTTTGTTGAGATATGTAAGATCGAGGTTGTTTTTCTCGCTGAGCGGCTTGTCAATACCGATCTGATGAATCTGCGGCGGAATGGCCGACATTTCAGACTTGATCTTTTCCGCAAGCGGCGCCGGATGGATGATGTCATCCGCCACTCGATGGGTGATCTGAGTGCGGACGTGCTGCGCGTCGCCGGCGAAATTTTTGTGGTTCATGATTGTGATGATGCTGATCGCAATCAAAACATAAAGGATGCCGCCGAGAGCGCCGCGCCAGGTTCCCAGCAGACTGGCCATTTTCTGTTCGTGAGGCGTTTTTGCCGCCGAACTGGTTCCGGCTCCGATCCAGCTGGCGCGATGAATGATCATGGCGATGAAGGTGATGATCAGCATGAACACGTTGAAGTCGCGGAGGTTTTCGACGTCATACGGATTGAGGAAACTTTCCCCCGCCACGCGGTCCATCATCACGGGCACGATTTCCGTCGACCACGAGAATTTCCAGAGGATGAAGATCACGAACACCACCAGCAGCGGATAACAGAGCATTCCCTGGATCGCGTCCGTGATCACGAGGGAAAGCGTTCCCCCCATGCAGATCAGCGAAATGGCCATCGTCAGCACGATCACCACGATCAGCATGAAGGTCGGAATCCGGAAGCCGAAAATGTCGATGTGATAGGGAAGGTTGAGAAAGTAGATGAAGAACCTCGCCGCGATTGCCGGCATGATCATGTTGGCGAGAATCTCCGACAGTGACCGCAACGCCGCCGCGAAGATGCGGAACGGGCGGTTGTAGCGCATTTCGAGAAACTGTCCGAGCGACATTGCCTTGGTTTCCCGGAAACGGTAGGTGCAGTACCCTGTCAGGGCGAGGATGATGGAAAGCGGCAGCATAAGACGGTTCCAGAATGCGAGCGCGAAACCCGTTTTATACTGCATTTCAACATAGGCCACGAGCCCGATGATCGACAAAGCGTTCGCCACATCGCCGATGCTGATTACGTATCTTCCGCAGAGCCGTCCGGCTACCAGATAGTCGGCGACGCTTTTCACATATTTTCTTGAGTAGACCCCCATCCCCAGAACGAACGCCAGCGGAACCAGCACGATCAGCCAGTCGACAAATCCCATTTAATGTCCTCTTTTTTGATTCTATCCATCTTTAATTATGTGTGATTAACATGCCTTTTCGGGAAACATCTTCCATCTGAAAACACTGTCCCGAGAATCCTGACGATCACTTCGATCGCGATGGCTTCCGCCCGAAATGTCTTCAGTCCTTTTGCAGGGTTTCAACGGATTCTCTCTATGATTCCGTAAACCCATCCTGAAAATATAACGATCCATTTTCTTTTTGCAAGGTTGGAATCAGGAAGTCATTGAAGTTTTTCAGCGGTGCGGGACCGTTATGGAAGCAGGGCGGAAATGTCCCTTCAGGCAGGGAAGGGGGGCTGAGGAGCTGACTTTCAACAAAAGCGACAAGGGACCTTTTGAACTGAAACTGCAGAAAAACGAAATACAATCGGTTACGGGAGCGGTTCAAAAAGAATCGTGGAGGACAATGTTTTGCGGACCGGACAATTCGAGGCAAGCGCAATGACCTTCTGCTTCTGTTCCTCTGTAAGATTCCCGTCAATCCTGATTTTGCTCTTGAAGATGGTTTTTCCTTCCGTCCTCTCCAGATCGACTTCCGCATGAACATCGTCGTATGGCAGTTGCAAACGGTCCAGAACCATCCGTGCAGAAATATTCAGGCACGCCGCATAAGCCGCGCAAAGAAAGTCGTGCGGACGGAAGAGAAGACCTTCCCCGCCTTTGTCGGACATGACGTCCGAACTGATTTGAGCTGTTCCGTTGGTAAGATTTACGAGATAATTGCGATTTCCGTTTTGAGCCGTGATCATGGATGCCTCCCGAGTTTTTTTTTCGGGAGGTAAATTACATCCATGCTTCCGTTTTTTCAATAGAATGCCAGATGGGCTTTCCCCGTTTCCATCGGGAGAGTCCGGAGCCCTTCGCCCGGCCGGACCGGTCGCTTTCCCAGAATCGACGCGTGATAGTGGTAGAGGAAATGGGCGCTCCACGCATGGCAGTCCGAACGCGGCTGGAGAAAGTCTTCCGGCAGAGTCTTGAGGCCCATATTCTCATATTCGCGATAGACTTCAAGACGTTTGTTGAAGAGTTCCGTTTCCCCGGCAAGGTAACACATCTCGAAGTAATAGAAACTGAAGAAGATTCCGCATTGAGTCACCCTCCGTCCGCTTTTCAGGAAAGAGATGAGACGGTCGTCCGGGTGAAGGATATAGGCCAGCACCTGGGCGTGCTCGGAATAAAAATGATGGTTGAAATCGTCTGCGAATGCGCCTGTCTTTTCGTTGAAGTAGTGTGTCACCACATTCCGGTAGAGGTCTTCGCTCCGGTCCCTGTATTTGTTCTCCAATTCGGGGGCTCCGGTGAATTTTTCCAGCTCGGCAAGATTCCGGAAGGCCAGACTTCCCAGCAGGTTCAGGATGGAATGGGTTCCGGCTTCGCTTCCGTAAGGCACACCGCGGTTCGGCCACTGCCAGTCGATGAAATTCCAGCCGGGGAGATAAAGAAGGCCGTCTTTCCGGTGATTGTTCAGATATTCCGCCGCTTTCCGGGCGGATGGCAGCAATTCCAGAATCTCCTCTTTTTTCCCCGGATTCCAGAGGGCGAAGTCGTAGAGCATCATGATGTAGTTTATGACAAATGCGGGAATCACCTGCGTGACTTTTGCCGGATAACGGGCGTAGAGGGAGCCGTCCTCCTGCTGTGACGAGGCCAGCTGACGCAGGACGTGAAGCGGAAGTCGCCACTCTCCGAAGGCGGCATACGCGCACAGCGCTTCGATCCGGGCGTCTCCGGCGTATTGCATGCGTTCATAAAACGGACAGTCGATCAGCATTTCATGGGAACAACATTCGAGCGTCCGTTTTGCCATACGGTAGAGTCCCCTGAATTTTTCCGGCAAACCGGACGGTTCCGCAAGAGAAGGGTAGGGGTAGCCGGTGCGGTAGAAATGGACCTCTTCGAGTTTTGCGCTTCCTGTGCATTCGACTTCGAGCCAGCGGCCCGCGCGCCATTGGAGGTCGAACCAGCGGAGTTCCTTCCCGGCAACCTCGAATTCATCATAGTTTCCGAAAAAATACGTTCCGTCGCGCCGTCCTTTTTCTCCCTTCAGCGAATGATTGCTCAATACCGGAAGGAGGTAGGGGGATTCAGCCCAGCGGAGACGGACGCGGCCCTTTCCGGAGAAGCGGTATTCCGGCCAGACGCAGACATAATCGTCGAAGTGGAAAAAATTGCCTTCCCTGCGGTATCCTGTTTCCGGCAGGTAAAGCTGTTGTGGAAGTTCGGGACGGAAGACAGGACGGTCGTCGCTGAAGTATTCCACCGGTTCCCAGCCTTCCCCTTTCCCTTCCAGAATCTCCGGGGCGTATCCGGTTCCGACATGCACCCTCGGCACGCTGCCCCAGTCCGGCCACGGCGCGGAATATCCGCAGTCATCGACCTGTTTGACCTCCCAGTTCCCCGGAAGCGTTGTATAAAATCCGGGCCGGACCGTCATACAGTGGGCGCTTCGCATTTCTCCGAAAACGGAGAGCCGCGCGGTAAGGACATGGCGTCCCGCGTCGAGTTCCACCCGGCAGGAGGAAAGATTCCAGCGCTCGGGGGAGCCGGGAGCCGGACCTTCGGCAAGATGCTCCCCGTCGAGAAAAAGCCGGACGTATTCATCCGCGCTGTAGTCAAATTCAATGGTTCGTCTTTTTTTCGTTTCTAAAATCAGCCTGAAAACCGCCATATACGGCGGTGTAACAGGTTCCGCAAGCTGCATCCAAATCATGACAAATATCTTTCAATGGCTGTATTTGATACTGGAATCCCATCCCCAGTGGTTGGGAATATTATCGATGGAAGACGCAAACCCGGATACGGAATAGGCCTTTATGATCCATGATGCTCCGGGCGGCAGGGAAATGGTTGATGACGCGACATGCCCGTCGATATAGAAAACATTTGAACGGTGCTCATGGTTCGGGTAAATGTAGTAATAGGAGGCCGTCCAGACCCATATATAGGAATGCAGCGCATTGACTCCAAGCGTAAAGATTCCATTTCTGGCTTCGGCGATGCCGATGGTCGTCGACGGCTGTTTGAACACGTGAATCTTCGAATGCCCCATGAATTTGTAGTTCATTCCGTAGTGGGTGTTTCCCCATCCGATCCAATCAATTTCAAATTTGCCTCCGCGAAGACGCTCATCATGATATGGACTTGCCGTGTCATCGAACGAAGGACAGTAAAATACTTTTGAATTCAGCCTGAACTGTGTATGGAGAAGTCCCGTCCATGAGGTGCGGCGTCCACTGGGATTCAGATACGACTCGCTGTGGGCCGGAAAACATTTGTAAGCGTCCTCGTAAAGCATGAGACCGAGACCGATCTGCTTGAGATTGCTGAGACACTGTGTTGCACGGGCGGCCTCGCGCGCTTTGTTAATCGCCGGCAGCAGCATGCTTGCCAGAACAGCGATGATTGCAATAACTACCAGGAGTTCTATCATTGTGAAGTTCCCTCTGCCTGGAACTTTCCGGCTTCCTGTAAGAATCATGGCTGATAACGGACAATCCCTTTGGTATCCGATATTCATGTCTGCCTCCTTTTCACTCTATCTGTTTTTCGATTATCTCAACTTTGTCTTTCCATGCCCCCGAACCGTAAGGCTCCACGACGAAAGATTTTTTGAACTCCCCGCCTGAAACCTGGACGAACCAAGAATTGTCCGTAATGATTGACTTTCTGGAACCATCCGCGAACTCAATATCAAGTTCGCAGAGCATTCCACAGGGACCGCCGACGTTTTCCGCGTCGATCCTGATTTCATTGCGTCCGTTCTTCAGCTTGACGGGAATGAGGAACATTTGGCTCCATCCTTTGGATTCCGGAAGTCCGACGCCGTTCAAGGAGACGGTTCCGCAATCGTCGATAGTATAAAGAATTTTTGCGTTTCTGACCGGCTTGTCGACATCGAATTCCTTCCGGCCCGTCACTTTCGCAAATGACTTGAGCGAACCGGCATCCCATATCCAGTTGGCCTTGCCTTTGTAAAAGACGCGTTTTTTGAGCGATTCAAGATAACGCGCGTAAGGGTTGCCCGCTCTCTTTTCGACGGCTTCATCGCGTTTCGGAAGCTGCCACGCGGGCTCTGGAATTGCACTGTCCCCGAAAATCGCGATTTCCCACGGTTCAAGCACATCCGCGGTGGGAGCGTCCAGACGCTTGTAAAGCGGAGCGAATTTTTGCAGTTTTCCCGTGTAATTGGCGTAGATCGCGTAATTTCCGCCGGCAACGCGGTATTTGCGTGCGGCAACAGCTGGGTTGCCTGAATCCAGCGGTTCAGGCGTCTCGACGAGAATTCCGGAATATTTGTGTATTTCGTCTGTCGCACCGTAAAGAGTATCGAAAAAGGACAGCGTCTTGATCGAATAGGTGCCCCAGAAACCGACTCCGGTTGCGCCGTTCAGGAAGGAATCGAACGTCATGAATCTCAATTCGGCGGATGTCGGATAGTCGGTTCCGTCGTCTTCGCCGGGAAGCGCTTTCCACGAGAATCCCTGAAGAGCCATCCAGACGGCTTTGTGAGCATTACTTGCCGCGACCGACTGGGCCGCGTATTTGCCGACGCTTGTCATCATCTTGTCTTCGAGCCCGGAATGACTGCAAGGCGACGGGACGGGATAAATATCGATTCCATAGATGTCGCATGCCTGCGAATAAAGACGGTGAGTGTTGAAATCGCCCCGCGGAGCCTCATTGATCCAGACCGGGTGGTAGGGATCGAATTTACAGAGAATTTCATACGTATTTATGAGTTTTTCGAGCGGAATTCCGGCCCATGCCGGTTCATCGACCATGAAATAACCGAGAAAAGCGGGATGTTCACGCACTTCGCGAGGGAACCGGTTGTAAAGGCTGTGAGTGAATTCTCGGATGGATTTTGCGTCGGTTCCGTTGAGATACTGAGAATGCAGAATGACCTTGACTCCGTATTTCTGCGCGGCGTCAAGTCCTTTCAGGGCCTCCTTGCCGTTCCAATAGGGCTTGATCATCGTCACGCCTCGGCGTGCAGCATAGTAGATGACATCCGGATCGTCCGTAAGAAGGATGTCCCAGACGCTGTTGCAGAAGAACCGTTTGCCGTTTACATAGAAATAGCGGTCCTTCCCGAGGGCGGCTTCAGAAGGCGCTGGCGCATACTTCGTGATGGTTCTCGTCTCCACGTATTTGATGCCGTCGCAGGTGACTTTCAGCAGATGTTTGCCAACGGACAGGTCTTTTACCGGAAAACTGAATCTGCCCGGCGCTGAAAGGGCCTGTTTGAGGCCGTTGAACTCGATCACCGCACTTTTTGTTCCTTGCGGAAACGAAACGCGTCCGGTGACGGCTTCGAGGGGCATTGAGGAATAGACGGCATCGCGATAGAACGGACTTTCGAGTTCGATCATCCTCACTGCCGACTTCGGACGATCCGCCTGCACCAGCTTAAAATCGCTGAAATAAACCGTCGCTTCAGGCCCGACCTCACAGGCCAGACCGATCGTCCGGCAATCCTTCGGGGTCTCGAAGAAATAGGTTTTGTGCTGGACGCTTGTATTCCACACATCGTCCCACGGCATTTCGCATGTCTCCTTCGCACTGTAACGAACGATGGGTCTGAACGGATGGAACCCCGTCGATTCCTGTGTTACGCCTTTTCCGATGACATTGAAGGTGAGTTTGTAATATTTTCCGCTTTCAACCGGGATTTTTTCAAGGACGGAAACACTTTTCCTGCCTCCGTTGATGAAAACACGGTCTTTGTCATAGCCTGAACCGGAACCGAAATTCCAGATGCCTCCGAGCATTTCGACCCGGTCCTTCTCAAGTTCTTCCGGCAGGACCTCGCGGAGGGAAAGATTCCTGAGTTCAATTTCTCCGGGAACCTTCATCACCACTGCAACGTATGGGTTGACCTTGATCGCGGGAGCCTTGAAGCGGATTTCCCCGCATTGCCAATCTTTTGCCGTTTTTCGCGGCTGTGTTCCGCCGGACCCGCCGCGATTGACCTTACGCTCTTCCGTCACCCAGCTCCACTCGCAATAGATTTGATAGGAACCGCTTCCACGGATTTCCCAGCTGAGACGATATGACTTTCCCGGCGTCAGGGAAACCGTCTGCGAGAGGACGAGAGACGTCTTCGGATTCAGCAGGACGATTCCATCTTTGGAAGAGAAAGGCGGGGCGGTATCTTTGGTCCGCAGATTCCAGTTCACTGGATATCCGACAGGGCTTTTCTCTTTCAGATCGCTGTTGACAATTAAGTTTTCTTGCATGGCAGACAGGGAAAGAAGGCATACCGCCATCAACCCCGCACAAACTACGATTTTCTTCATCGGTTTCCTCCTTGGTTTTGCAATATATTATACTTCGCTTCAGTGAGGAAGTCCTTGACTTTTGTGCCAAATGGTAGTATTATGGTGCCAAAACATTTTCTGGAGGTCTTTATGGGGCTTTTTCATTCGCCGCTACTGGCATTCGCTGAAATCGGACAACTTCCGCTGGGAATCCAACGCGTTGAGGCAGGGAAGCATCCCCGCCGGAAGTTTCATGATCATGATTTTTCCGAAATAGTGGTTATTGTGTCCGGTTTTCCCACGCATATCCTTGATGGAAAGCCATCGGAACTTTCTCCCGGAGATGTGCTGATTGTGCATCCCGGAGCCGTTCACGCTTACGACAATGTCGCCGACATGGAGATCATCAATGTCGTTTATGATGCGGGGAAATTGTCTCTGCCGCAGCTGGACGGCGGAATGCTGTCAGTCTTTCGTGCCATTTTTCCGAAAGAGAAAACGGATATGCTGAATCCGGTCCTGCACCTGGACGGGAATGCTCTCAAGGAAGTCCTGAGCGACATTGCCGGGATCAAAGAGGAATTGTTGTCTTCACGTCCCGGCGCGATGCTCGCCACTCTCGGACGTTTTATTGAATTTCTTGTGCATCTGGCCCGGCACGGAACCGTGGCGGATTTGGAAAGCCGGGTTCAAGTTCTGATCGGCGGCGCGATTGCATATATGAACCGGCATTATATGGAAAAAATTGAGGTCGAGACTCTGGTGAAACTCTCTCACATGTCCCGGCGGAATTTTTTCCGTAATTTCAAACAGGCGACCGGCTCTTCCCCGGTCGAATATCTGATCTGTCTCCGGCTGCGGCACGCGGTCGACCAGCTGATTCATTCCGACCGGTCCATTGCCGAAATCGCAACCACCTGCGGTTTTTATGACAGCAATTTTTTCTGCAAGAAGTTCCGGGAACATTACAACATTACCCCCGGGCGCTGCCGCGCCATGCACGGCCTGCCTCCGAATCCTCCGTTTGCCACGGTGGAGAAGCTGGAACCCATGGAAGCCGCCAATCCTGCCGGAAAGCGTTCCCGCAAGTAATGGGCTTGCGGGAATCCCGCTTCCTTCCTATGGTTTCCGGAACAGTTCGACCTGAATTTCGATTTTGCCGGAGGCTGCTTTTTTCTCGAAGCTCAGACGCGAGAATTTCTCTTTCCGCCGGATGGTCAGAGTTTCGGAGGAGAATGTCAGATCCTTCGGAAAACGGATCAGCGCATGACTGTTTTTGCCGTCGAGACGGATCGTCGTATCGTCCACCTTCTTCCATGGAAGTTCGGTGATCCATGTGAATCTGGCCGACTTCCGGCCGGGCGTGAGCGTGTAGTCGTCTGTGATCGTGATCCGGTTGGGGGAAGGGGAATCGATGATCCGTTTCCATTGGGTGAAGTAGTTGTAAGAAGAGGGGGCGGGAAGGATTTCCGCATGGAAGGATTTTTCATCGCCTTTTCCGACGGGATAGACATTTTCCCTGCTGACTGCGAGCGGCTCGTTGTCGGGCATATCGCCCGGGACGAGCATGTTGTGGTAATCCGAACGCTTGACATTGTCGGCGTCTGCATCGGCGTAATTCTGTCCGCCGGGGTCCGCGGCATAGGTGTCGCCGTCGAATTCGAGCACGAAACTGCCCCGGTCGTTATGACGGTGGCATTGGGTTTTTTGACGGGTTCCCGCCAGAAGGATTTTCACGGGACTTCCTTCGAAGAAACGGGTGGAGGCCATCATTCCCATCGTGGGGAGAACTGCGAGCGGCTTCGGGGAGACCGGTCCGGGCGCAACCTTGGAACGGTTCGTCAGAAAGGTGACATCCGCAACCCAGTCTCCGCCCATTTTCCGGACTTTGTCATGATAGAGGGTGGTCCACTGACTGTCCGGCGCAAGCAGCGAAAGAAACTGATAGGTCATGATGGAGGCGTGACGTCCTTCTCCCTGTCCGCTGGAGAACGGGATCAGGCCGCCCCGCCTGTCGGTGGAAATAAAGACATCGGCAAAGGCGCCCAGGTTCTTCAGTCGCGGGGGAAGCACATCCGACATCTTTTTGTTCCGGACCGAGGAATACATTTCCAGAATGGGCTGGGCATTGGAGAGCGTATAGAAGAAATAGCCGGGACCTTCCAGAAAACTGCCGTCCTCGTAGACCAGTTCCCCAAGGGAGTCATAGAGATCGTTCATCGCCAGTTCCGTATAGGGTTTGATCCGCGGACCATTCCACCAGCGGGCTTTTTCGAGCGCAAGATAAGAGGCGACGCGCCCCCTCGTGAAAACGGTCAGCTGGTTGTTTCCGAAGAGATATGTGTAGCGCCAGATGTTGTAGTTGATTTGTCCAAGACCTTCCAGCGCGAGCCGTTTTTGGAGCAGATTGCGCCCGGCGTTGGAAAGCAGATCGTCTCCATAGTCCAGTACGAGGGCGATTGATTCAGCCACGACCGTATTGGAAAAAACACGCTGGTCCCAGCCGCTGTCCGGGAAATCGGAAAGAAACGTGGTATCCCAGTTTGGCGTGAGGGCATACACGAGGGCGGTGCGGACCGCGAGTTCCATCATTTTCCGGTTGCGGGTAATAATGGCTTTCTGGATCAGGTCGCGAGGCTGTTTGAAGTTGCGGTTTTCGTCCCTGACGCGTCCGAAGATATATTCATTGGCGAAGGGCAGTGTGTCCGCGAGAAGTTTTTCAGGTTCATAGCAATCCAGATCCTTTTCGGAAATGAAGTTATGTCCGAGCTCTTTTTTCCGCTTCTGATATGCTTCCTGAACCTTTTCCAGTTCGGCGGGAGGAGCCAGCAGGTTGACCTTCCCCTTGAACGAAGGAACCGTTCCCGCGGGAGCAAGAAACAAATCCAGCGGCTGCCGGGCGAACCATTTCCGCTGTTCGAGCAGAATGCGAAGCTGTTCATCGTTCCTGAGCCCCATCCAGAGAAACAAGCCGGACCGGACATTGATTTTCCCTGTGTCGAAGACTCTGACTGTGATTTTACGGATTTCAGAGGCTCCGCGCAGAGGCAGCATGTATTCATCGCGGAAAGGTCGTGTCGCATTCCACTCCGCGGTCCGCTCGCCTTTGTCGGTGTCGAGCACGATCTGTAACTTTGCTCCGGGTGGAAATTTTCCGCAGTAAATGAACTGATCGTAACCGGTGCAGGGGAATGGCTCGTCGCGAACCGCTTCGAAGGCGGGTTTTCCTACGGCGATATCACGTTTTTCCCAGGAGAAAACGGTGCCTGTGAAAACCTGCGAAAGCTGTCCCGCGCTTGCCTTCCATTTCTTCATTTCTCCAAGGTCATAATCCCAGAAAGGGGCAAAAACGGCTTCCGCCGGGTTGATCGGGGTGACGCGTGTTGCGGCATAAGAGCCCGGGAAAAGAACAGAGAGAAACAAAACGGGCAGTAGATATTTTTTACGCATTTTTGGGTTTCCTTTTCTATTTTACAGATAACCGTCGCGTGGGGAGAAATGTTTCCAGTAATCGGTGTTCCAGTTGAAGGTTTCGGAGGGAGCGTATGCCTCGCGGGGAGACATCATCCCGGCATGTCCGTCCAGAAAACTGAACGACGCACGGCTGGAGGTTCCGGAAAGGTTCACATGCGAAGACGGGTAGACGATGTATTCGTTTTTGTTTCCGTGACGGAATCGGGGACAATAATAATTCGGCGTCAGGAAATAGCCTCTGAAGTTACTGGTTGCCGTCACTGAACCTCCCCAGTTGTTAGCGTCTATCTGGTTGCTGGAGTCGCCGAAGATCACTTTATCGGAGAACCGGGACCGTTTGAAGGCATTGAAGGAAATGGAGACATTCTGCGCCTGTCCGAAAAAATAAGTATGCATTCCATAATGGACATAGCCGTAGGTGTCCGGGGTCGGGGAAACCGCTTCGCCGCAGCCCTTCATGATTTTTGACGGAACGTTCATCTTGGTTTTCATATACCACATTTCGGTGTCGGTCCCCATCGGTACGGAATTGTCACACTGAGGCGGAAAATACTGTCGCCAGCTGTCCGTATAAAGAATAAATTGGATTCCAAGCTGTTTCTGGTTGCTGAGGCAGGCGATTTCGCGTGCTTTGGCCCGTGCCTTGTTCAGAGACGGCAGGAGCAGCGAGGCGAGGATTGCAATGATCGCAATGACAACGAGGAGTTCTATCAAAGTAAAACCCGATCCGGTAAAACTTTTTCCGGCGCATCTTTTCTGTGCGTTTCTCATGATTTTCTCCTGTATGGTTGATTTATTTTTTACTGGGTATGCACTTGACAGAAGTGCATACTATCCCTTGTGGTTCTTGATTTC
>CAYWZD010000003.1:0-44600 GCA_964462755.1 uncultured Victivallales bacterium
TCGTTGCGGCAGACATTCACCAGCCATTTGGAATCGAGGTCGCTCCCGGCGAAGTTGGACATGGGGAAAGTCAGCAGATAATCGACCGAGCCGTCCTTTTCATTCTTGACCGCCTCACATTTCCAGTCGCCGTTCCAGGAGACATCGTCGCCGAAGCCGAGATCGCAGAGGGTCCCGGTCGCATTGGTGGCGAAATGAACCGATTTTTCGCCGTTTCCGGCCGGATCGAAGAAACACTCCGCCCCATTGGTGAACATGCCGAAATTATCCCGCGTTCCCGGCTTCGACAGCTTGAAGTCCTCGCCGAAATTACGGTAGGCAAGATAAAGATTGTCGTCGTCGCAAGCAAGATACGCTTCCGTTTTCAGACGGGGCGCCCTGGCGCCGTAGTGGAACTTGTCCAGCTTCACGGCATGTTTTTTCCACAAATCAAGGGCAACGGTCGGTTTGACGGACGCCGGAAGTTTCGGGATGGAGAAGGAAGGAGCGCGCTCGGGCTTCTCTTCCGGGGCAAGTTTAAGTTTATCCAGTTCGGAGAGACGCCAGGTCGTAGCAAAGGTTTTCCTGGATTTCAGCTCTTCCGGAGTTGGCGTTTTTTCCAGCAGTTCCGTTTGAACATCGTCGACCCAGAGCGTGCCTTTGGAGTCGCTCGGAATCGTGAGCCAGGCAGGCGAATAGACAAAAGGCTTGGGAAGCTTCGGAGTGACTACCTCATAGCGTTTCCAATCCTTCCCGACAACGACCTGCCTGACCGGACCGCCATAGCGGAGATTTACCTTCATGTCATCGCGGTCGGACTTCATCCACAGGGAAAGGACGCCCGGCTGGTCCAGCACCGTCCCCGTGCTGTGGAAGGAGATGGACTGACCGTCCGTAAGATCGTTGTTTACGAGTTTGAGGGAATACTTTCCGCTGTGCTTTTCCTTATCGTCGGCGGACATTGCGGCAATGTATTTCTCATAATCGAGATCTTTGCCAAGGGAGAGTCTGGCGGTTCCCCCTCTGGTGACATAAAGAGGAAAACCTTCCTGAAGCGTCTCGAAAGAACTGTTTACCGTCAGGTTCGGTGATTCGTTCGCAGACTTTTTCACGGTGCTGAGCCGGAAATTGTCGACATACATCCTGTCCACACGCCAGGAGGTAAAGAAGAGCGCCGGGAGCTTGCCGTTTTTGTCCTTCTCCGGAAGATTCGCCCGGAAGGAACCGATTTTCCGTCCGTTGATGAAATAAGTATAGGTTGCAATATCGCCTTCGATCGTGCGGGCCACGGCAACATGAACCGGACGGCCCATCTCGAAATTGTCGATTTTCGGATAAGCGCCCCGTGCCTGCTTCGAACCGATTTCATGCCAGAGGAAGAAGGAATTCCCTTCCGGTTTGACCTGAAAACGGAAGGGACCGATCATCATTCCGCCAAATCCGGACGGCTTTTTCATGTCGTGTTCCAAAGTCAGGTCGCATTCGGCATAGAATTCAGGCGGGAGGTCGCGACGGAGAATCAACTCGCCCATGACAAATTCGACCCGGCCATCGGCGGATTTGACATTTCCCTTCGAAACCCAGTTTTCAGCGAAGGTGTCCTTGGTGTCGAAACTGTCGGCAAAGACCGGCGCACCCGGCTCCTGTGCCGGACAATACAACCCCAGAAAGAAACATCCCAATGCAATCGCAAATTTCCAGTTCATAACTCCCCTTCTTTCAGAAAAAAAATGCCTTGATGTTAAATCAGCGGGAACCCGTTCAGGAACGGGAAACCAGCGACGTTCTATTTGCATTGAAACCAATCAGACCGGCTCAATCGAAAGGAGTCCGGTCTGAAGCAGAATTACTTTGCAGGAGCGGGAGCGGCCTTGGCATCCCCCGCGGGCTTTTTCAGCTCGCTGAGCTTGAAGTTGTCAATGGTGAATTTGTCCACACGCCAAGCGGCAAAGAAAGGCATCGGCAACCTGCCGTTCTTGTCCTTCTCGGGAAGAGACGCCTTGAAGGAGCCGATCAGCTTTCCATTGATGAAATAAGAATAAGTGGCGACATCGCCATCGATCGTGCGTGCCACCGCGATTTTAATAGGATCACCCAGTTTGAATCCATCGATTTTCTTGTAGATGCCATGCGCTTTTTTCGTGGTCATATCCGGCCAGAGGAGGAAAGAGGTTCCTTCCGGCTTGATCTGAAAGCGGTAGGGTCCGATGAGCATGCCGGCAAAACCGCCCGGCTTGGTCATATCGTGATTCAACGAGATGTTGTATTCGATGAAAAAATCAGGAGGAAGGTCACGCCGGAAAGTCAGTTCGCTGGCAACCATTTCAACCTTGCCGTCCGCGACTTTCGGAGTGCCTCTGGCAATCCAGTTTTCGGCGAGTTTCGCCTTGGACTCGAAGTTATCGGTGAAAATGGGAGCCCCGGCTTCCTGTGCATTGCAGAGCCAGCCGGACAGAAGGGCGGCCGCCGCCAGAAGAAGATTCTTTTTGGTCGACATGATGTATTGTTCCTTTCTCTGATGTGGGTGACGGTTTTCTTACAAACTGCCTCACGGATATTCGCCGACGCCATGAGCGGTGCTGTAACGGTTCGTCGCAAAATTAATCCGGACCGTCGGATCGGCATTGGCCATGTTCGCATTCACACCGAAGCAATAATCGATCCGCTTGGTGAAAAGCGACCAATTTCCGTCGGTTCCGGTATTGGCGCCGATGGTCCCGGTACTGTAATTCATATATCCCCGGATGATTCCATAGTAGGTATACATGGGAGAGGAAACCTTGCCGGCGGAACCATCGGCGTGCACAATGTTCGCGCAATTGTTATGGCGGTTTCCGATCGGATAATTCGTGATGGTGCCGATGGCCTGTCCCCGGTTGCCGTCTTCATCGCTGTCGCCCGCGAGAATCAGTTTCGAAGGCATGATCAGGCTTGACAACTTGAGATCGGAGTACAATGTCTCGTTCAGGCCGATGGAGAGGAGATTCTGATCAAACCTGAATTGGCTTCCCCATACAGGAGTCAGCAGCGACTGGTTGACTTTGCTGGACGGACAGAGGAAAGGCTTTATCACCGACAGCAGTTTCGAAACACTCCCGGTCGTCTGCCAGTCTCTGATGAAATAAGGTCCGAACACATATATTCTGTAGGAAGTCGGAGCAGGCGGCGGCAGGTAGTCCCTGTAGTCCAGCGCATATCCCTGATAACCCAGACCGATGCTTTTGACCAGATTCAGGCAGGCAGTGGTGCGGGCCGATTCCCGGGCACGATTCAGGGCCGGAAGCAGCATCGCCGCCAGAATCGCAATGATCGCAATCACGACCAGGAGTTCTATTAATGTGAAATTCTCTCTCGGTTTTCTCATATTTCCCTCCATTTTTCAGTGTTTCTGAAATCAATTATATAAGATTTTTCATGGAATGTCAATTGAAAATTCCGACAAACATAGGTATAATAAAGACAAAACAGAGGTATTTCATGGAAATTTTAAGTTTTTCCCGCTATTTCCGAGAGGAGCAATTCCCGATTTCCGTAACGGCGATGCCGGGAAACGAACTTGTACAGAAAAGACCTCTCACCTTCCATACCCATGAGTTTTCGGAACTGGTCCTGGTGGCAAAAGGGACGATCGTGCATCAGTGCGGAACAGAAACAGTCCGTTTGAAAGCAGGAGACTTTCTGCTGATCCATCCGGGCGATTCGCATGGATACGCTCAGCCGAGCCGGGATTTCCTGCTGTATAACCTGCTGTATAACGCGGACATTCCCGTGCCGATGCTGCTGGTCAGCGACCTGCCGTTCATCCGGAAAGTGTATCCCGCCCAGTTCAGCATTCCAACGATACGCCATAAGGAAATTTTTCATATTTCAGGACGGAATCTCGAACGGGTCGTCCAATCTCTCGAAGAACTCAACGAGGAAGTGAAAGCGCGGGAAATCGGAAACCACATTCTGATCATCTCGCTTTTCATGGAAATCATCGTGCGTCTGGCACGCTCCTGCAGGGACAGCAGCGAAAAACCTTCGGACTGGGCTTTGGAAAGAGTCGTCAGCTATCTGCAATGCCACTGCGGAGGGAAAATCAAACTCGGACAGCTGGCCAGAAACATGGGGATGTCCGAAAGGACCCTCACCCGCCGGTTCAAGTCGGCTTTCGGAACGGGCCCGATCGATTATCTGACAACACTCCGGGTACGTCATGCCGTGGAACTGCTGCAGGATCCGAACCTGAAACTGGAAGCCGTCGCACAGGAATGCGGATTCTGTGACGGCAGTCACCTCTGGAAGGTGCTTCAGCGAAAACTGAAGAAGACTCCGGCGGAAGTCCGCCGGGATTACAGCCTGATGAAAAAGACTTCCGCCGCACCTCCCGGAACGGAAGGAACGGCGAAAACCAAGCCCATGGGAAAAACCGTCAGCGGAGTTCGAAAACCCCGGCCGCCAGAGGCGGAAGGGTCCATTCGCCCCGGCCGTCGGAAAGCGGGAGGTTCTTCTTGAATCCGAATTCCGGGAGAGGAACCGCCTGCGTCCATTTCTTATCAGGCATTGTGATTGACGCCTTTTCAGGACAGCGCTGATCGTTGGCGAGGAAAAGATAGCTTTTGCCTCCGACCGTCTTGATGGCGGCATGGATCGCCGGCTGCTTTGCCGCATCGACCAGCACATCCTTTGTGTTCGGTTCAACCAAAATCGGGTCCAGTGCACGGACCTCCTTCACGAACGTGGTCAGAAGCCGCACGATCTCGGGACGTTCGGACGCGCGATATTTCTTCCGGTCCTTATTGGTACGTTCGTCCCAGGAATAGATTCCCAGCCCGTTGGCGCCGGAAGCGATGGCGATCACCGTCATGCAGCGGAGTTCCTCAGGGGTGGGGATTTTGGGCTCATAACAGCCCAGAACGGTCCAGACCGGCTTCAGTCCGAAACTGGCCTCGGCCGCATTTCTGGTAAGATCGGCGACAGCCCGGAGGGAGACGTTCGGAACCGGATAGGGATCGCAGCCGACGATGTCGCAGGTCGGAGCCGTGTTCTTCATGTGCTGTTCACGGCACTGCACGGTGACCACGGGAAATTCTCCGTCCGCGCTCCGGATGAAGTTATAGTTGTCGCGCAGTCCTTCCCAGTCGCGCCACGGTTCGTCCGCGCCGTACCAGAAAAGCATTTTCGGCAGGGAACGGTAAAGGTTCACGTATTCAAACGCGTTGGGTTCTTTACCATTGACGCCGAAATGGAGGAACAGTTTGTTTTCGGCGGCTTTGTCCGTCCACTTTTTCATCATCGGAATATCGCGCGAGGGAATGCCGAAGAAGGGACAGTTCAGATCCTTGGGACCGGCCGTGGTGAACCCGATCCCCGCAATCTGCGGAAGGTCCTCGGCCGTCACGGCGTAGAGAAGAATCGGGAACATCTTCTTTCCCTCATAGGAGATCGACTTGTCCGGATTGATGCGGACCTTGCCGTCACGCGGAACCGGACGGTTGCTGTAACGTTCGACCGTGTTGAAGACTTCCTTCCCGCCGGCGTAAACCCTGACATAGAGCGGACGGATGGAGCTCCAGATTTTCGGCATGGGGATTTCCATGTGGATGGGACCATGAGTGGAAAAGTCCTGCGTCTTCACAACAGGCGTTCCCTCCAGAATCACCGTCACGGTGATCGGAAGAGGAAGCGACGGATCGATCTTGTCCAGCGTCAGCACCATTTTATTCTGCCAGGGAAGCTGGTTCAGATACGGTTTCATAACCGGCGCCTGTCCGGGATTGTGAACACCCGAACGGATGCGGAGTCCGGCCACACGCGCCTGCGTCACATTGTGGAAAAGGCGGGTCAAGCCCTTGCCGAGCGTCATATACTGCGGACCGTCCCGGAGCAGTTCGCATTCGCGGTCGATTCCGCCGCTGACCCAGCTCCGGAGGATTTTGTCATGTTCGTCATACGTGAACGCCACATGGTTCCAGCGTCCGGGAATCATCGGAAGCAGGCCGTTGAAGGGAATGCTGAGAGGATAATAGTTCAGCCTTTTCTTCGCCATTTCAGGCTCGACAAAGATCTTCTCTTTCGGAAAGTTCAGCCAATGCCCCTGGACACATCCGTTTTTGAACCCCAGATTCCCGAACTTGCCGTTCAGGAAAAAATCCGAAGTCAGAACGCCCTCCGGTTTGACCCATGCTTCGAGCGTCACTCCTTTTCCGCGAAGGACATTTTCATCGCCGGAATAATTCAGATTGATCTCCCCCTTTTGGGTGCTGTCGAACTCGATTACTTCACCCATTTCAGGGTCCTTGACTATTTTTCCGCCAAGAAGTTTCGGACTCGTTCCGGAAACGGTTTCCTTCAGCGTGCCGTTGACCGGGAGGACCATCAGACAGTTATCCTTGTCCTTTCCCCATTCCGCGGGCTTTTCGAGTTGTGCGAAGACACTTCCGGCGGACAGCATCAGTCCGGCGGACAGAAACACAGGTGTGAAAGACTTCTTCATCAGGTTCTCCTGTCGCTTATGGATTCAATAACGTTTTATTCAAATAATCGGCACGCAATTCCTGCGTCAGCAGGTCGCAATTCATCAGATCCGGAAGAATCTCTTTGCGGAACGATTCATCGGTCCGTTTTCCCGAACGGAATGCCTGAAGGGAATCCGCCAGTTTCTTGAAGGCCGGCTCCAGACTCGTCCGGAAAAAGACGGGATCCCCCAGTTCGGGATCATTCCAGTTTTCGGACAGCCGTTTGCTGTCCGACTCGAACTTCGCGGCGGCCTGATCCGCAAGGAACTTCCTCGCCTGATCCACGATCTCCGGCGGAATCTTTCCCCAGACGAGTTCGCCCATCCGTCCGAGTTCGTGGACACGTCCGCCCCACGTGATTCCACCCGCGGGAGTCCAGCGGATCACGTTGAAACGCCAGTTCTTTCCGGTATTCCACGGAAGGACATCGTAAAAGAAGCTCCACGGAATGAATACGCCTGTCACCATTTCTTTCCCGACGCAGACGGTCCGGACATCGACCGCTCCTTCCATTTTCCGGTAATGCCGGTTAAAAGAACCCTTCGGATAAAAATCAACCTTGCCGCCCGGCAGATTCAGTATCATCTGATAGTAGTCTTCCGTCTCCATTCCAGGCGAAAAGAAGATTTCCAGCGCTCCGGCGCCGAAGCCTGCCGCACGGCATTTTTCCAACTCGGGCTCTTCGCAGCGGACATAGAGATACAGTCCGCGCGGATCTGCCAGAAAGAGGAAGGAGGTGTGCTTGAGATAAAACTCGAGGTTCTTGTTCCCGGCCGCAAGACGTTCCACGGTGGCATCGGCCGTCAATTCTGCCTGAGCCGCAAGATCATACGGGATAAAGGCATCAGCCCCTTTCCTGTTTCCGAGAGGACCGAACCGGAACGATCCGGCATCCGGCGGCGCTTCCGGAACCCATGCGACTTCGAGCGTGTTCCGCTTGAATGGCGACTTCAGACGTTCAGCCTCTTCCCACACGATCCGCGCCGATTCGGAAAGGTTCAGAAGAAGAAGATCGTTCGCCACCCCGCGGAGAACGGCATACCTCGCCGATGGAGCCAGTTTCGGCAGTTCCTCCGAACGGCGGAGTTCATCGCGAATCCCCGCGGAATCCAGTTTTTTCAAGCGAAAAAGAAGGGGCAGTTCCAATCCGACTTCGGGCGGGAGCGTTTTGCATGCCGCCAGTTTTTCCAGCGTCTGCATGTTTTCCGTCTTGCAGCCAAGCCAGACCAGTTTCCGGAAGAATTCCAGACGTTTTTCCGGAGAGAGTTTTTCGACAGCGGACAAAGACGTCATCCCCTCGCGGAGAGCATCCGCATAATTGTAGGCGGCCATGCTCTTCCGGAGGGTTGCCAACGGGTCAGCACCGAAAACAAAACCGGAAGCCAGCAGGAGGAAAATACTGAAAAGGATGGAATAACACTTCATGGTTCAGCGCTCCTTTCCGCCGGAGCGTTGAACAGAATCCGGCGACAATGCTTTTTGAAGGGTCAGGATATGGCGGATCATCTCCAGACGGAACACGTCGAGATTGGCCGTTTCCATCGGGGTCAGCGCCAGAAAACGGAGCGCCTTCTTCCCGGCATAATAAAGATCCGTATTCTTCGGATCGGCCGCGGCTTTCCGGGCAAGCTGCTGGAGAAGCGTCGCATAACGGATGTCGTCGATGGCCGCACGGAATCCCTCATATTGGAGGGTGTCGATCAAACCGTCCGCGGAGGGATAGACGACGGCAAAGGCGCGGAATCCGGTTTTTCCGGTGTTCTCACACCAGATATTGGGCCCGCTTCCTTCGAGGAAGTGATAGTTGCATGTGCCGTCGTAGTCCGCCTGATACAGATCCATGCCGTGAGACCGGCGCATATAGTCCGGATTTTCGGGACCCGTATGCGGGTTGGCGTAATTCGTAATGCGGTTTCCCATCATGTGCCACTTCCGGGCGCTGTCCCTGGAAAGGGTTCCCGCATAGTTGGCAAAATCCTCGTTGTAACCGCCGTATTGAAGATGGCGGTCCTTGGCTGTGGAAAGAATCTTCATGCCGCGCTCATGCGCCACTTTCCACAGGGGACGCTGTCCCTGAAGGAACTTCATGGAAGGCTCGTCCCATCCAACCGGATAAACCAGAATGTCTTTGCCCATCACTTCGCGGATCAGGGCCAGTTGAGCATCCATGTCCCGATAGAATTTCTCATCGTATCCGGGCGGACGCTTTTCCGGCGGCTGGGCGATCAGATACCAGGAAATCAGATTGATTCCTCCCAGCAGGACATCGTGCGGAAATCCGCATTTCTTCATCAGAAGCAGATTTTCGCGGTAGAGACGATTCGCCGTTTCCTTCGGAAGTTTGTTCCGTGGATTGGGAGTATCCACGAGCGGATAGGCGAGATTGTGTTCCAGCATGTTTCGATACATGATTTCGCGGCGTTTCAGGACCAGATCGAAATTGCCGTCCGCCATGCGGAGCTCCTCCACGATCGGCGGCATATACATGGAAACATAGAATTTCTTGTCGGGATCGTATTGGGTGCCCGGCTCCGGCAGAAAAAACGGCAATACACGAACAGCCAGGGAAAGAGTCTCCAGCGTCTTGCCCCCGGCCTTCAGGGTCAGCGTCCCGGAATAACGACCGGGCACGGTGTCCTTCGGAAGGCGGACCGTCAGGAAAAAGCGCTTACGGACACCGGGCTCCAGAGAAAACACGGTCAGCCGGGAAGCATCCCGAACCGGAGCCAGCACATAATTGAAGCGGCCGTATTCGAGTTCTTCCGGATAACTGACCCAGAGATATCTGTCGCCGACCCGGAGAAAGTTGTCCTTCTTCACCGTGTCCGTTTTCAGCAGGGCTTCATCATGGAGAAGAAGCTCCGGGACCAGTTCCTTTCCGAGCGGGTCGGCGAAGTAGGAACTCCAGGCGGTCCCGGCCTGATACCAGTAATGAACGATGCGGAGATCAATCGCGAACGCCGGGATGGTGTTTTTGCCGTCGGAAAGAGGGGAGACTTCGAAGACCGCCTGTTTTTCCATCTTTACCGGGAACAGCAGAAAGGCGGCGCTGCCGATCTCATTTCGGGCGGTCAGAATGGACAGCGTCTTTCCGGTGCGTCCGTCACGGAGGGGTTCTCCGGGCAGATGGCGGTAAGGAGAAAACGCCGGGATTTCGACGCTGAAAACGGCGCCGCAGGGGGCATCCGCGCCGGAAACGCCTTTCAACTCGGGGTAAAGCGAAAGCGGGTTTTTTTCCGACGCCGCCAGCCAGAAAGGTACAAAGAGAAGGAATGAGAGAATGTATTTCATGATGTCTCCTGACAAATTATTCGTATAAAGCGTTTCCATACTGCTGATTGGCAATATTGGTCAACCCCTGACTCAACGAAGGGTTGGCCTTTCTGGCCTCGATATGTCCGTCCGTGAAAAGGGCCTCGACGGAAGTGTCGTGCCGGAAATCAAGATATCCGGCGCTGTATGCGGTATGGGAAAGACGTTCGAAAACATTGCTGCCCTTGCCGTCGGCCATCTGAAGGGTGCTGGAAGGTTTTTTGATGGAAACAGGACGGAGGGCGGGCAGCAGAGTGCCGGTCGTCATGTTGGTCGTGCCGTTGGAATTGATCTGCGGATGGACGGACTTGTTGATGTTGTAAAAGCTCCAGCCGAGCCAGCCGGTTTCGGTGAAGTCGCTCCGCCCCCCGCAGCGGTAGACATTGCCGCTTCTGGGAAACTCGAACGGGGTGCGAACCTTTCCGAAAATATATGGCGAAAGAAAATTGAAGTAATAGGTCGTACCTCCCTGATAGGACATCGACGGACAATAGTATTCCTTGTTGTCGGCGCAATAGTATGTGGATGCCAGCGACCACTGTTTCAGGTTGCCGGCACAGGAGGAGCGGTAGGCCATCTGGCGTGCCCGGTTCAGTGCCGGGAGAAGCATTCCCGCCAGAATTGCAATGATCGCTATCACAACCAGCAATTCTATTAATGTAAATTCCCGCACCCCAATCCCGCATGGATTCAACCTCCGGAAAGTTCTGTTCATCCTCATTGGAATCAGCCCTCCATTATTTTGCAGCTTCTGTTTGATTGGACATTCCGTTTCCCTTCCGGGTTCCCGGTGAAACCGCAGGGGAAATCTCTGTTTTCTGAAATAATTATAATCGGATTTCAAAAGGAAACCTTGAAAAATTCACCTATTTATCTTAAATTTTAAGACATATCTGTAAAACAAGGGGGTTCCCATGATTCTTTCGGAATTGATTCTGATGGTGGAGGAGCTTTGCAGCGTGTCCGTGTCCATGCAGATCATGGATGAACGGCTCTCCGAATGCCGGAATCTCCAGCTCACCCAGGACCAGCAGCTTCACCACAGCGAGATCTGCCGAAGCAACAAGATGTCCGAGTTCACGACCTGCCTGCGGAACAAGGGAAGAAGCTGTACGATTGCGCTGCGCGGACGCGCCTTCAGCGGGAAATGCCCGAAAGGGGTATGGGATCTGGCGATTCCGGTTCAACTGAACGGAAAAACGGTCGCAATCGTCTATCTGGGCGGAGTGCTGGTTCCCCCGGATGAGGCCAAACGGAAAAAGCTGTATTCCTACGGTCGTTTCATCGCCCGGTTCATCGTGCTCGAACTTCTCCGGCAGGCGAAGCTCACCGGAGAACACCGGAAGCGCCGGAACGAACAATTCTACATCGACAACTGCTTCCGTTTTCTGGAGGAGCATTTCAGCTCGTCCGTATCCCTCGGAGATATGGCGGAAACGCTCAACGTCAACCCGAATTATCTGGGAAAACTGCTCAAGAAACATTTCAGGAAAAGTTTTCACGAACTGCTTTGCGAACGGCGCATGAAACAGAGCGAAGTGCTGCTGACGCTCCATCACGCATTGAATATCACGGAGATTGCGGGCTTGTGCGGATTCAGCGACAGCAATTATTTCTCCACCGTCTTCCGGCATCATTTCGGGATGTCGCCGCGGGGATATCGCGCACGGCATCAGGCAAAACAGCCCGACCGGAAGAAAAATTCTCCGGCCGGGCCGAAAAAACAATCGGTAAGAATGTAAGAGGAACTCAGACCGTCACTTCGCTGTTGGTCTCGCTGGACTTGTAAATTGCATCCAGCAGACGCATCACGGTGATGCCTTCCTCGCCGGTGGCGGCGACTTTTCCCTTGCCCTGGACGGCATCGGCGAACTTCTGCATTTCAAGGGCGAAACGGTCGGCCTCGGTCTGGTAAGAGAGCTTCACATCGGCAATCCGGTTGTCGACTTCGGTCAGGATCTTGGTCTCTCCTTTTCCGACTTTCACCCCGCCTTTGGTGCCGAGGAATTCGACATATGAATCCTCCTCCGAATTACAGGCCCATGCAACCTCGAAATTCATGGTCGCCTTCTCGCCGAAGCGGATGAAGCCGCAGGCGAAATCATCCACGTCGAAGACACCTTCGTATTTCGGCGGTCCGGCCCACATGGAAACATAGTGGTAATCCCGCATCGGCGCACCGAATTTGGAATAAGTCTTGGCGCTGACTTTCGTGGGATTCCAGAGTCCCGAGGTCCACATGGCAAGGTCGAAGAAATGGACGGCGATGTCGATCAGGCCGCCTCCGCCCGATTTTGCCTTGGTAGTGAACCAGCCGCCGAGTCCGGGAATGCCGCGGCGGCGGATCAGCTTGACATGGATGTGATAGATGTCGCCGAGGCGTCCGGCCTCGATGCTTTCCTTGACAACCACCGCTTCCGGCGTCTGACGCCAGACCATGCCCATCTGGAGCAGTTTCCCGGAACTGTCACGCGCCGCGAGAATCTTGCGTCCCATTCCGGCGTTCAGCGTCATGGGCTTTTCAAGCATTACGTGCTTGCCCGCCTTGAAAGCGGCAATCGCGATGGGCGCGTGCATGTCGTTCGGGGTGCAGACGCTGACAGCCTCAATGGCGGGGTCTGCCAGAAGTTTCTTGTAGTCCGCATAGGTTTTGGCAATCTGATGACGTTTTGCCTTCTCCGCAAGACGGTCCGGCAGGATGTCACACAGTGCGACTACTTCAGCATTTTCCACTTTCGCGTACGCATCCGCGTGCACGGAACCGATCGTTCCGCACCCGATGATGCCGATCTTCACCTTTTTCCCCATGATTTCTCCTTCAAAAACAGTTGAGGGGTTCTCCTTCCAGCCCGGATATACGCTCCATCCCGCGGCGGACGTCCGCCGCGTACAGGTCTTCCCGCAATCCGAACCGCAAGGGAAAATAGAAAACAACGAAAGATAATATATTTCATTTCATCGACGATTCAAATGTCTTTGCGCTGTATTTGTCAATGAATTCAGGGATTGCCCGGAAAAATTTTTCGTGCCGCGGAGGCTGGTCGTGCAAAGCACGAAATCCCGCCCGGAGCGGTTCCCCCGCGCAAAGGCAAAGAGCATGAGGGCTCCCTCGCCTTAAACTCCCCGGCAGGTGAGAGTCGCCTGCACCTAGGCAAACAAGTCTGCCGTCTTTGAAAATTTCGACTGATGCCATACAATTTTCCCCTGATAAATCAAAGTTTTTTGAAATCCGGCTTGACAATCCACTTCCAAAGCCTATATTAGGTGGTAACTAAAAAACATACCACTAAGAAAGAGTTTGCCGCCGTGAACCTGCCGAAATACGAAAAAGTAAGACAATATGTGGTCGACATGATGTCCCGGCATCTGGATTCGGAAGAACCGATCATGTCCGAGCGGGAAATGTGCCGGACCTTCGGCGTCACCCGCACAACGGTCCGCAAAGCGATAAAAGTTCTGGTTCAGGAACAGGTGCTCATCCCGAAGCGGGGCCGCGGCCTTTTTGTAAATGTGGCACCTTACAAAAACACTCTTTCCCGCCTGAAAAACACGCACAGGATTCTTCTGCTGACAAGCCGAGGACATGCTTCTTTTTACGATTCATGGTATTTGAATACCATTGCGAGGTTATGCGGTGAAGTGGCGCGGGGAACCTCCCAGATGAACATCTGTTTTCTGACCGGGGAACCCGGAACCGAGCTGGAGGAAATTCAAATGTATCATCCGGACGCCGTGCTCTGGCTGCGTCCGGACGAACCCCGTCTCAGGATCATTGAAGAACTGCGGAAAAGTATTCCTGTCTGCAACATTCTGGATGTCATCCGCAAGGATTCATTCGCTGTAACGGTCGACTATAAAAAAGCCGGAAAAACAGCGGCCGAATGGTTCATACGCCGCGGCCGGAAAAAAGTCGCCTTCTTTGGAAAGAGCGGACTGGATTACCCTTCCGAAGTTCTGGATGACTTCTTCTTCGGCTGGAGAAACGCCTGGCGGGAAACGTTCGGATCGTTCGATGAAAATACCGCGATTTGCAGAAATGCGGATTTTAAAACGTTTCTCAACTCGAAACATGCCGAGGGCACGGATGGCATTTTCTGTTATTCGAATGTTTTTATAGGCCTCACCGAAGATATGGCCCGAACACGCATTCTCCAGTGTCCAATCATGGTGGACAGCGACTTCTACAAAATTCCATCCGGCGTAAAAATCAGACCGGAAGCGGAGATCGTGCTTTATCCGGACAGCGTGTTCCAAACGGCGGTCGACAATTTGATGGCCTCGCTCGAAAACCCGGACTATGTGCAATCGGAAACCGTGATCGAATCTTCGGTGAAAATACTGAAAACAGATGAAAACAGAAAATGACAATGAACCGGTTCGTTTCGATTCATTCTTATTCGAAAATAAACTGATTGAGAAAGGAGATATCCCATGAAACGCCTCACAGCCATTCTCCGGAACCGAATCGCAAAGGGCGCGGTCTCACGGACCAGAACTCCCCGAAAATTCACATTGATCGAACTCCTTGTCGTGATCGCCATCATCGCGATTCTGGCCGGAATGCTGCTGCCGGTGCTGAGCCGTGCGCGGGAAACGGCCCGTGGCGCGGCGTGCAAAAACAACCTGCGGCAGCTGGGGCAACTCTGGGATAATTATGCTCTGGACAACAACGAGTATGTGATTCCTTTCCTGCCGTATTCAAGCAAGGTCAGGACAGACGGCAACCCCTGCTGGTGGTTCGAATTCATGATTATGGAAGACATCATTCCCGGAGCGTCCAAGGGAGGCAAGACTCTTGTTGCGACGGGCGCCCGACAGATTCTCACCTGCCTTTCCGATGACAGCGAAACCGGCGGGCCGTATCAATTTTTCAGCTCTTTCAAATGTCCCTTGAGTTATGCTTATCTCTATGCGACAAGACCCGGTTTCACGAGCGCATCCGGGGATTACCTTCTCAAGCTGTCGCAGATTCGGAACAATGCAAGCAGAGTCCCGCTCTTTGCGGATTGCTGGAAATGGTGGAAAAATCATCCGGACGCAACCAGTAAAACAACCTATTTCCCAAGACTCACGCCCACATACCGCAATCTGGGATTGAACCGGGCGCATACGAGAGGCATGAACATGGTATTCATCGCAGGAAATGTCGGGGAAGAAGCGGAAGTCATTTGCCGTCAGGCTTCCGCTCAATATGATCTCTGGAATGATGGAACGACTCTGACCTATAGATAAGGAATAAGGAAAAATACAAATGACCGGGAAAATCTTGACCACTTTGTTTTGCGGCGTTTTCGCTCTTTCCATGCATGCGGAACTGATTCTCAACGGAGGATTCGAACTTCCGGAAAAGTCCCTCCCATCCAAGGGGATACTGCTCCGCCCGGCGGAAAATTGGGAGTTCATTCTCCATGCCGGCGCCGACAAAACAGGCGCCGAACTGACCGACGAGGCTCACTCCGGAAAAAAAGCGGCCCGGTTCTTTACGAAAGTCGAAAAAGCATTTGTCGGCCTGTATCAGACGTTCGCCTGCGAACCGGACACCACGCTCACCGCCTCCGCCTGGATGAAAGGCGGGAAACAAGGGTGCAAGGCTTATTTCCGAATCCGTTTCCTCGACAAAAACGGCGTAAAAGACAAAAAATATCTGATGCCGGGCTGGAACGTCAAAGACCAGTGGACCTTCTGTGAATACAAATTCCGGGTCCCGCCGAATGCTTCCAAAGTTTCTTTCGGGATCGAAACGCTCGGCAACCGGATTCCGGACACCGAGCTTCTCGTGGATGACGTCCGGATTCAGGAAGAGTCCGCGCCCGTGCTCGCAAACGGGCTGATCCGCGCGGAAATCGATCCCTTGTTCGGCGGCTGTATCCGCAGCCTCGAGACCACCGTCAACGGCAGGAAAATACAATGGACGCTTCCCTGTTCGATGAATGTATCGGGCGGACTCGCCTTGGAAATCATTCCGATGCAGCGGGTGCCCGGCGACTTCGCCAACAAGAAATACCTTCTCTCCGTGCTGGAGCCGAAACGAAAAATCAGGGTATCGCGCACAGAAAACGGCGGTCCGCTCGACGGCCTCCGGGTCAACAAGACCTTTACCCTCGGCAAAGACGATCTGAAAATCGGCGTCGATCTGGAACTGGTCAATACAGGCGCAAAGACGATCTCGACTTCCTGCCGGGTCCAGAACATTCTCGTCGGCTCCGACGGATTTTTCACCTCTCCCACCCGCGACTGGCTCCAGACTTTTCACAAAACAGACGAAAGCATCCAAACGACCAACGCCCTCAATTCGGACAATCTCCAGTTCGGCTGGCTCGCAAAAACCACCCCGGACGCCGCCATCGTGTTTGCCTTCCATCTTCCGGACATCACACACGCCTATTCCTGGACCAGCAAGCCCGTCGACACCGTCGAATGGTATTATTCCGACCTGAAACTCGCACCGGGGAAATCGTGGAAGACCTCCTATTCCATCAATATCGATCCTTCCTCCGATCCTGTTTTCGCATTCGACGGCAAAGCCGCCTACGGAGTCGATTCGCTCGATCCGAACGCCGCGAAAAAACTGACGATCGCCGCTGTGGAAGACATCTCTCTTAAGTATACCGTCAATTCCAAAAATACCGCGGTCAAACTCAGGGCGGGGGAAACCGCGACGATCCTCCTGGATTCGCCGGACGTCAATTGTTCAACAGGGAACTTCGGCGCCGTTTTCGGTGCAGGGAACAACTATAAGGCGGAATTCATCCGCGGGATTAAACTTCCGGCTCCGAAAGAAATTTCGCGGACGCCCCGTTTCGATCATTTCTTCCCATTCATATTCAATGACGTCGCCCTGACCTGCCGCGAATCCACGGGAGAGAACGGTTCCGTCAATCAATTCATCCGGAATGCGGAAAACGCCATGCGCGAATGCGCCGCCAAGCATTTCAACACGATCATGATGGGACGCATCATTCAGAAAAATATTTTACCGGCGGTCAATCGGAAGGACGGCACAAATCTCTTCGGGGAACTGGCGGTTCAATATGATGTTTCGCTGGTTTCAAGCACCATCCTTTATCGTAAAAATGAAGTCGACACAGAAAAATACCGTCCCATCCTGAATAAAAGGCTTGAAGACTTCTATTATCCGGAACATCTGGACTTTATCAGGAAATACGACAAGCATTACAAAGCGATTTTCACAGCCGACGAGACCACCGGACAGAATATTCCGTGCATGATCGAAGCCCATGATGCCTTGACAAAACGCCTGCCGGTCGAACTGCCGGTTTATCCGTATCTCAACATTCATACGCGCGTCTATATTCCCTACGTCCCGGTTTTCTTCGGCGACTGGTATCCGGTCAACCGCAAAGGATACGGCGGCCGCAATCCGTGGAGCGTCGAACGCGTCGTCGCCGAAACCGTGGAACAGGCGAAAGGAGTGCCGGTTCACATCATTCTCCAATGTTTCGGCTACTTCAAAAAAGGATATGCCTTCCCGACTCCCGCCGAATACCGCATGATGTGTCATCTTGCCTGCGCCAACGGGGTGAAGGGAATCGAGAGCCACGAGGTCAACAACCGCGGTCTTTCCTGGCGTTACAACTATGGATACCACTACGCAGCCCGCGGCAATGCCGGGGAACTGACCCCACTCTGGTTCGCCCTCGGCGAATGCGCTCGAGAGGTTACGTCCATCGGACCGCAGCTGGTCTCAGCCTCCCCCTGCCCCGTCCCGGACTGGCTCAAACCCGACTCGCCCCGCTATCGGAGCGCCAACGGTTACTACGACGGACCGCAAGTCAGATTCTATACGCTCGTCCGCAAAGACGGCACCCTGTTCGCCGTTGCGGTCAACCATTCGGAGAAGACCGCCGCATCCCTCCCGGTGGCCTTCGCTCCGCCGAACCGGGAAAGCGTCTATTCTCTTACGAGGATGATTCCCGTAAAAGGCAAATACAGTATGGAACTGAAGCCAGGCGGCGCCGAATACTTCGTCATCGGGAAGGAATCCGAAGTCAGAAGTGTGGCGAATGAAGTCGCGCTGGACCGGTTCAAACGTACAAAAGTCGCATTCCGCATTGCGGCGGACCGGGCGGCGGGGAACGGGGTGGACCTGAATCCCGCGTTCCGGCTTGAAAAAGAGGCTGTCGCGGCCGCAGCAAACAAAAACGGACTGGAGGCGATGAAGAAAATCGACGAAGCGGAAACCGTCATGAACCGCTTGATCGCCGCCTCCGAGTATGGTAAGTTCAACGCCGAATGGAGCAAGGTCAGAACGACGCTTTCGGATGTTTCGTTCCTGTTTCTCACGCATTTCGATCTGGTCGTTCCTCCGCACCTGCGCGACAAGACGGCCCGTTACGCGAAATGGAACAACACGGACGATCCGGAGATGCAGAAGCGGGTCGATGACGTGGCGGAGTGCTGGGTGGAATACTGGCGGATCGAAAACCAGATCGTTCACGGCAAACTTTCATCGGTGAGAACCCAGGCCGATTCGCTGATGAAAAAGGCGTTTGCCGCCTCGAAAGCGGCGACGGCATATCTCAAGGCGAACGAGCATAAGATCGTTGTGGACGCCCCTTACGCGGAGTGACCTCTCCCCGAGTTTTACAGCAGGATTCCGGGACTTTCGAAAGATGTCCCGGAATCCTCTCTTTTATAAAAATTACATTTTTGTATATACGTAATTCAAAATCACATTTTTGTATTCTTCACACTGTTGGAAATGCACCGTTCCGGAAAGGGAGGTGCAATTTTTTTTTCACTCGCCGAACCCATGAAATGAAACGATTCCATTCTTTTTCCATTGTCTTTTTTTCAAGCTGGCATGATTTTTGCTAAGTATCAAAACATAGCCTTGAAAAAACAGGTCAACGGAAAAAAGATGAAGGAGGTGTCATTCGGGAAAACGGAAAAAACAGAAAAGAAGTGTGACGGATTCGCATATCTGTCCCGTCTGGGGGAAGTTGTAAAGAGATCAAAATATTCCGTAAATGGACATAACTCCGGGAAATGGAACTGCAATGGCAACGAAAGATCAATTGAAAAAAAAAGCGCTCTATTGTATACTGTATACATTCATCCTGCTTGCATCGGGAGGCTACGCGGCGGAGACACGGCAAATCCATCTGATCCAAGACGATGCACAGCGGAAAATGGTCACGAAGATTTATAAGCTCAAGTATGTCCAGGCGACGGACATACGGCCCTGGGTGGACGCCGCGGCAAAACGGTATACCGACCAGTCCACGCTTTGCCGGATCAGCATTCCGACGCTGAGCGAATGCTGGGTCGGCGTCACCACGGCCACTGAAATGATGCCCTACATCGACGACCTGGTCGCAAAGCTGGACCGGCCCGGAAAAAAAGGACCGGACGGCTCCCTGATCGAAGGCACCGGCGTCACCAAGGGAATCTATTATCCCAAATACACCTCCACCGCCATGCTCCAGAAACTCTGCCACATTCTCACCTCGCCGGTGGGAGCCGTCTACGACACCAACAGCACGCTCTACTGGAAAGACGACAAAACCTACAGCGACGGCATTCTCGAATGGGCGAAATATTTCGACCAGCCGGCCGCCCAGACGAACCTGACGCTGAAATATTATCTGGTGCGGGAATCGAAACTGCGCGATCTCGGCATCGACTATCTGGCATGGAAAAACGGTCCGGGGCTCAATATGCTGGATTTCGCATACGACGCGGGACGCGCAACCTTCTCCCGCGCAACCAGCCTCGCAACCCATGCGGCCACATGGGGATACGGATCGTTTCTTGTGGCGCCCGCGTTCGACATGAGTTTCGTCCGCATGCTCCAGCAGTCCGGTTCCGCGGAAGTGATGGCCACGGCGAACGCAACCTTCATCTCCGGTGCCGAATCGAACCTGACGCTCGATCCCGTCCTCCAGATGATCCAGAAGGATGGGGACGACACCACTTCGGTCATGGGATACATCTCCCCCTCGCTGCTGCCCTCCTTCAACGTGAGGGTCGGAGGCGTCATCGGACTTGATCCGGAAGCATCAATCCTCAAGGACAGCGGACAGTTCGACATGAACGGCTCTTTCTTTACGAAGAACAAGGGCAATCTTCTTCTCAACTACGCCCTCTCTTCCAACGACGTCACGGAGGTCGACAACAACGGAGCCCCGGTGGAAACCGTCTGCACCCTTGCCAGCGATACGACTCTCGCTTTCGGGGACGAGGTCATCCTCCAGCGGCTCACCAGAAACTCGAAGACGGAGGAAACCATCGGCGTTCCCTTCCTCTGCGAGGTTCCGATCCTCAAATATCTCTTCGGGACCACAACCACGATCAACGAGAAAATCTATATCTTCGTGACGGTGAAAGCGAATCTTGTCAACCCGGATGCACCCGTTCCGGTCAAGTAACCCCAAGGAAGCATTGAAAAATGAAGTTCAACACCCCCTCTGTCCTCTCTTTTCTTCTCGCCGCGCCGGGCCTCCTTTTTGCGGGCGGGGAGCAAACCATCAACCTCAACGGTCAGCCGGATCAGGGCGTCAACAATCCGACGGGAACCTACGCGCCCTCCAATGTGTCCGCGAAAATCAACATCAACCTCGATAAGAACGAAAAGAGCGTCCATTTCATCCGCGACAACAACGACCCGTATGTCGTCACCAGGGCCTACGTGCTGAAAAATGCCGATCCCTATGTCGCGTGCGGCATTCTCCGCTCGCTCATACGTCCGACCATCAAGACCAATCCCGCCACGGTCGACGCCATCAAATACAACGACGGGACAGGGATCGTGATGGTCTCCGCCGAAGAAAACTTCTTCCAGGACCCGGGAACCGGCATGAGCATCGAATCCATGGTCAACATGATCGACATCAACAAAATGGTCTTCTCGGACGGAAGGAAGAGATATGTCTACTTCTGCAAGGCCAACACCGCCGCCACCATGCTCAAGATGATCCGGCGGGTCGGCCTCCTTTCCGCAAACGGCGTCGAGTCCGTCACCTACGGCAGAATGCCGAAAGAATACCAGGTCACCATCGATGAAACGCACAACGCCATTTTCTTCAACGCCTCCGGCTTCAACATTTCCTCCTCCCGGGCCATGCTTGCGGAATACGACGTTCCCGCCTGTCAGGGAACCCTCGACTACAAGCTGATCGAGGTTTCGGACGAGAATGACACCAAGCTCGGCCTCGACTTCCAGAGCTGGAAAAACAACGACGGCATCTCCCTCTTCTCCGCCGGCGCCGTTTTCTCCCGTTCCGGCAGAACCAACAACTACTCGATGCTGAACTTCAACCCCAAGTGGAATTCGAAATACATCGATTTCCTGATGGCCACAAGCCATGCGAAGATCGTTCATTCCGGCTCCATCACCATTCAGGACACCTGCCCGATGAACATCTCCGTGTCCTCCGGAATGATGGGGGTCGTGGTCACCCCGGTCGGAGACAAGGGCGAAGTGCTCGGCGAAGCGATTGCCTCGGCCTCCAACGCGGCCGTCAAGGTGCTCAGACAGATTCCCGCGAGAGTCGAGGCGATGCCGCTCTCCCAGGGAACTCTTCAGGAGATCAAGCCGACGGAAGGCTTCTCCTTCAACGCCGCCATTCTGCCGTCGCTCGGAAGCACATCGGCCTCCCTCAACGTCGCCATCAGCGGGGTCTCCCTGATCGGCTACGACAGCACCGGCGCGCCCCGCATGGTTTCCTCCTCCTATGTCTCCGATGTTCAGGTCGGCACGCAGAAGGACTTCATGATCGGCGGCATCACCAAGTCAAAACTCATCCGCACGGTCAACGGGATTCCTTTCCTGAAAGACATCCCGCTCCTCGGATATCTTTTCAGCACGGAAACAACCGCCATCAAGAAATCCCAGTTCATCCTGATGTGCTCCTATACGCCCGACGTCCATCCCGGCGGAAAAGACGGCTCCGCACTCATGGCGGACATCAGCAAGATCGAAGCCAAACTCAAGGAAGTCGAAAAGCATCCGACAAAAGCCCTCGGTTTCGAACAATACGGAATCGATACGGATAAGATCGAATAAACCAGTCTCTCTCCACCCACCGGGGCAGTGAGCGGCTCTCTCTCCGCTCACTGCCTCATTTTTCGAAAATGCTTCGGCGTCTGACCGGTCATGTGCCGAACCGCCTGCGTAAAATACGACGCATTCCAGAAACCGCACCGCCGCGCCGTTTCCGCCACGGAATCCCCCGCCGCCAGACGCTCCAGAGCATGCCTCAACCGGATGGACCGCAGACACTCGCCCGGCGTTTCGCGCCGGTTCATGCGGAATGCCCTGGATACCGTTGCCCGGTGAAAGTTCAGCATTCCGCAGAGCGTTCCGGCATTGACCGACGGGTCCGCGTAATGACGTTCCGCCGCCTCCGAATAAGCACGGACAAGCTGAATATCCTTCTGGTCGGAATTGGATTGCGCATGTCCCGCGGCAGCCAGTATCTCCACGGCGGCGGCAACCGCTTCCCGGAAAGAACCCGGCGTGCCCTGCCCCAGTGCCGTCTCATACCGGACGAAAATTCTTTCCGGACACCGTCCAGCGCCGCGAACCACCCGCGGAAATCCGAAACTCCGCAAAAAAGCGCCAGCGCCGGGACCGTCGAACGTCAGCCACCGGAGCGCAAGTCCGGATTGGTCGGGCCGGTTTTCGCGAGCCTCCTTCGGATACTGGAAAACCACGTCTCCAGCCTCGACGCTCTCCGGTTCCCCGCCGGCCAGCATGGTCCCCCTCCCCCATGAAACCCAGGTGATCTGGACAAACGGTTTGTCCTGTCCGGAACCGGTTTCATCCTTTCCGAAAGGAAGACGTGTCTCTCCCGCGGACCTCGGATAGAACGGCAGGGGCATTTCCGGAAAGCCGGGAAATCCTTTCCGCAACCTCGTATAATACCCGGTGTGCGACAAAATCGATGTTTTCACAACAAAAACAACCTTGATGAAATGTTATTTCTACTTATATTAGTATATGACAGGAAAATTTTCAATACTACATTTTATAAAAAAAAGGAATTTCAGCATGAATTTCTCGATCGGACAAAACAAGGTTCGGCTCGACGGAAATGAAACCCAGATCCTTTCCGGAGCAATCCACTATTTCAGGACGCTCCCCGAACAATGGGAAGACCGTCTCCTGAAACTCAAACAGTGCGGCTTCAATACGGTCGAAACCTATCTGGCGTGGCACCTGCACGAAGTCAGGGAAGGCCAGTTCGACTTTTCCGGGCGTCTCGACTTCGCACGTTTCATCGAACTGGCCGGACGCCTAGGTCTGCTGGTGATGGTCCGTCCGGGCCCCTACATCTGTTCCGAATGCGACCTCGGAGGACTTCCCGGCTGGCTGCTCGGCAAAGACGGGCTCCGGCTCCGCTGCGAAAACAAGATCTTTCTGAAATATGTCGAAAAATTCTTCAGCGAAGCCCTGCCGCGCCTCGCGCCTCTGCAATCCAGCCGGGGCGGTCCGCTGATCGCAATGCAGATCGAAAATGAATACGGCAGTTACGCCGCAGACAAAAAATATCTCCGGAGCCTCGAACGCATGATCCGTGCCAACGGCATCGACATTCAACTTTTTACCTCGGACGGCGACGGAGAGGCATGGCTCGCGCCGGGAACACTTCCGGAAATTCCCGCCACGGTCAACTTCCGGAACCATCCCCGCGCCGCATTCAAAAAACTGGACGACTTCGACACCGGTTTTGCCAATGCCCACTTTGCGATGGAACTCTGGACCGGCAAAGCGTGGCATTGGGGAATCCCGCCTCAGCATCACGCCGGCAACGCCGTCGCGGAGGACATCCGGGAAATCATGGAAGACCGCGACTCCGTCAACTGCTACATGTTCCACGGAGGCACCAATTTCGGGTTCACGAGCGGCTCCAACTTCTTCGAAGGGACCTATTTTCCTCTCCTGACCAGTTACGAAGTGGATTCCTTTCTTGATGAAGGCGGCAATCCGACCCCCAAATATTTCGCGGTCCAGAAAGTCATGGAGCAATACCGGCCGGGCAGCACTGCCGCGCCCGCACCTTCCACCGCTGTTGAATTTCCCCCGGTCGAACTGACGGAATATGTCTCTCTTGCCGATTCGCTGGACGCGCTTTCCAAACCAATCGAGCTCCCGCTGCCCGAGCCGATGGAACACTTCGGACAGTCCTTCGGATTCATCCAGTATTCAACGACCGTGAACCGGCGACACAGCGGAAAATACATCTTCCGGAACATGCGCGACCGCGCCATTCTTCTTCTGGACGGACAACCCTTTGCTACCATTTACCGTGGAGACGTGAATCAGGCGGTTTATCTGTCAGTGCCGCGGGACGGCGCCCGGCTCGACATCCTGATCGAAAACATGGGCCGTATTAATTTTAACACGGAAATGGAATACGAGCGCAAGGGCATGAACGGTTTCGAACGCGACGGAAATGTCATGCAGCTCACGGATTGGACCATCCGCCCGCTGCCGCTCGACGACCTCCGGGATTTGAAATTCGGCACTCTTCCGGAAACGAATTCCACGCCGGGCTTCTACAAGGGAACGCTGTCCGTGGAAAAGCCGGGCGACACGTTTCTCAAATTCCCGGAAGGCGTCCGCGGATACGTCTGGGTGAACGGTTTCAATCTGGGACGCTATTGGACCATCGGTCCGCAGAGAACCCTGTATCTCCCCTCTCCTCTTTTAAAGAAAGGAGAGAATGAGATCATTGTCTTCGAGCTTCACGGGTTGCGTTCCTTAAAGCTGCAATTTTCCGCCTCGCGGATTCTCGACCCCATGACAGAGATGTGCCTTTCCTGAAACGATTTTCTTTCCCGCCGGAGTCCTCTCCGGCGGAGTCGCCAAACGCCTTTCTTTTCTATTGAGCTCCTTGCCGGAGTTGAAAATTTTTCATAAATTTTTCTTTCCCGGGGTTGACAACAACATGTTGTTGTGTTATAATTGACCTAGAAACAAGAGAGAATATTCATGGAAAAAGGCTGCAACATCCGCGAAGTCGCCACAAAGGCGGGAGTGTCGCCCGGCACGGTTTCGAGGGTTCTGAACAACCGCATGGGCAAGATGCAGGTTTCGGAAGCTACCCGGAAACTGATCTTTCAATGCGCCGAGGAACTGGATTACCAGCCGAACATCAATGCGCGTCGTCTCTTTTCCAAACGCAGCGGCGTTCTCGGCTTCGTGATTCCTTCCTTCCGGGAAGTCCACAAGAACGTTTTCGGAGACATCCATATCATCAACCTTCTGAACGGAATCGAAGAAGTTCTGGCTGTCCGCAAATACAAGCTCATGGTCCTTTTCAAAGACCGTGAGTTCATCGACTCGCACGATTATCTCTCGCTTTTCCGGAGCAAACAGGTGGACGGTCTGCTGATCTGGGGCTCCCACCGCAGTGAAACCTTCTGGAATGAACTCTCCGAACGCAGCTATCCGCACGTTTTCGTCACAACCTATCCGGATGGCCTTCAGCGCATGGATTCCGTGTTCGCCGCCGACTATACAGGCGCCGGATATGACATCATGAACTATCTGCTGAAGAAAAAATACAAAAACATCCTCTGGGCAAAACCTCAGGACGACACCTCGATTTCCTCTGAAATCAAGGCGGGAATCGACAAGTCGCTCCGGGAAAATCCGGGAATGTGCCAGTTCCTGGAAATTCCCTGTCCGTATTCCCAGTTCGCAGGGTATGAACTGATGGAGAAAATTCACCGCACCCGTCTGGATTTTTCCGTTGTGCTGTTCACCAGCCTTGAAACTGCGACCGGAGCCATGGACTACTGCGCCAAGCATGGAATCCGGGTCCCGGAAGAGATCGCCGTGGCGGCGTGCGACAGCCCCGCAGCCAATGAGTCCGTAACCCGGATCACAGCGCCCGCCGTGGACGACTGTCTGCTCGGAATCAATGCCGTGGAGGCGCTGGTTGCATCGATCGAAAACAGGGAGTGCCGTCAGAACAACCGCACCAGAATGATCCTGAACTCCGGAGACACCGCATAAATTCTTTTGAGAAAATGGAAGATTTGAACTGATTGAGTTTTTGATTGTAATCAACGAGGAGAAACAAGATGAGAAGAACAATCCAGGCATCGCTTCTGCTGGTCTTTGCCGTTCTGTTCCGGGCGGAAGCGCAGAACACTCAAATCGACTTCGCAAATCCGGAAATCCCCGCCATGAAAGCCAACAGCAGGATCAAGGTGGAGGACGGCATCCTGAAAATCAACAACGGAGGAACTGCCGTCTTCCATATCGGGTCGGCAAATCCGCTCAGGATCACCTTCCGGACGAAAGTCGTGAAGGTTATGGAGAGCAAAAACGCACCGTGCTGGATTTTCAATCTCTACGGTATGGATACGGAAGACGGTTTGTTCCGCTGGCGGAAAGACAATGTGCTGGAATCCTATTTCTATAAGAACAAGCAGCGCAAAGGCGGCATCATCACCAAAGTCGCGTTCATCGACGGAAAGTGGTTCAACGTCGAAATCATTCTTCTGAAAAACCTTGTCAGCGTCAAACTCGACGGCACGGAAGTCGCCAACGGCAAGCATCCCGGATTCCTGCCGCTGAAAGAATTTTCCTTCTCGGCTTTCAATATGGACTGGGAACTCGACGATCTGGCCGTAGCGGAAATCCCGCAGGAAAAACAGCAGACGGTTGAAAATCCCACCTTCTCCCTTGACTTCAACGGGACATCCTTTGCGGTCAATGACAAAGGGGAAAAGATTTCTCCGCTGAAGGAAGGCGCCCCCCGCTTCGTTCCCGGAATCGACGGCAAGGGAATTTCCCTGGCAAAAGGGGGAAAAGAGACGCTTTCCTATCCTCTGACCAATCCGTTCAACAGCAAGGTCGGGGGAATCCTCTTCTGGGTCAAGTCCGATCCCAAAGACGGAACCCCCATTTTCCGTATGACGGACGGCAAAAATGAAAAAATCTCCGCCCATCTGCTCGGAAATAAGCGTATCATCATCAACGTCGCCCGCTCGGATACAAAACAGGGGCTCGGATACAACCGCTCTTTTCCCGGTGAACTCGGAGACTGGGTTCTTGTCGCCCTGACCTGGGACGAGGAATCGAATTCAAAGTTCTTCATCAATTCCCTGCCCTATACCGTCTGCTTCAATCCCGGACAGCGCATGCCGGACTTTCTCAATGCAGATGTCAACGGGATCACCCGTCTGGAAATCCCGGGCGGAAAAGGCGACTGGGCGCTGGATCGCGTCCGTCTCTTTCACCGCCCCCTGAAAAACAGCGACGTCTATGACGAATACCGCCGCTTCATGCCGTTCGACATGGTGATGGAACGCACGATCGTTCCCGCCGGTTCACCCGTGAAACTTTCGGTTCAGGTCGCGCCCGGCGGATACTATACGCGTCCGATGCCGGTGGAGAAATCCGAACTCAGCAAGGGCAAGGGAGAATTTCAATTCCGCCTTCTGGACAAGGACGGAAAAGTCCTTCTTGACGAGAAGAAAAGCGCTCTCGTGGACAAACCGCTCGACCTAGTTCTCAAGGATGTCACTCTCGGCACAGGCAATTACAGGCTCGAATGCACCGTCAACAATGCCTACAGACGCACCTTCCGGATCGACAGCTTTACATCCGACTACAAAGCGGCGGTCTCGAAAGACGACATCCGGACCGGAAAACTCCTTTATTCCAAAAAGCTGGACAACCCGAACGATCCCGCCCTCCTCCATCAGGGAACCACTCATCTTTCCCCCGACAAGTCCTATCTGGAGGCGGGAAACGACAAGACGGACCGCTTCTGCTTTGAAATTCCGTTCCGTCCGGAACAGCTCGGCAAGCCCGTGGTTCTGGACATCACCTGGCCGGATGACAAGATGCGCATCATGGGCTGGTATATGTATCCCTACGGTTTCGGCGCCAACCGGGACCGTCTCCAGAGCGGCGTTTCCAGCGGGAACGAAATCCCGAACTCCGGCAAAATGCAGACCACCCGTCATATTTTCTATCCCGGAACCTCCAAATATCTTTTCGAGGCGCGCACACTGGCGGCCGGAATGCCCGCCGCCGTGGCGGAAGTTAAAGTGTATGAAATCGAAGGCGGTCTGCCCGCGTTGAAAATTCACCGCCCCGCAAATATGCCCTGCCGCAAGTTCGGCTTCTACGATGAGGACCAGACCTTCACCAACAACCTCAATGTCGACGTCATGAACCGCAAATCGCCGGCCTATCCGGAATTCAGCAGGAAATATCCGTCCGAAACAGCCTTCTTCACCGATGAAATCATGCACTATTTCGACTACACCGGAATGAACTCGCTGCACTCTCCCCTCTGGCGTTATTCCATCAGTTATTTCCCGGTCGAGGGTCAGACCGGCAACGGAATGTTTCCCGGAGGCGGCGGCGCGCTCGGATATGCGTTCGACGCCTTCGCACAGCATGGTAAAAAATTCATCGCCATCATGAACTACTCCAACCTTCCGGATCTGCTTCAGCTGGATAAGATCGAATCGGACTACCGGAAGGAAGGACTTGAAACCCTTGACAAATTCGGCGACGGCATTCCTCAATACAGCGCGGGAATCCACCGTGCGAATATCTGCCATCCGAAGGTGCTTGCCCTCTTCGCCTCCTACTTCGAGGACCCCGTCAAACGCTATGGGAACAGCCCCGGTTTCGACGGCATCGAATACTGGCTCAACCATTTCGGAAACTGGGGTTCTCTGGACTATGGATACGATGACTACACCGTCCGGAAGTTCAGCCGCGAAACCGGAATCAAAGTTCCGGAAAAACTCAAGGACCGCTATGCCTTCCTGACGGGCGAAAAACGGAAGGAATGGCTGAAATGGCGTTCGGAACAGGTGACCCATGTCGTGCAAATGGTCCGCGACATTCTCAACAAATACAATCCTGCCCTGAAACTCTACCTCGGTGTCAGCCAGACGCCCGACAACTATGAACAATACGGCATCGACCTGAAGTCGATCAAGAAGATTCCGAACGTCGCAATCTCGGTCGTCCGTTCCCCGACCGCCTACCGCCACGCCTTCCACTGGGGCAAGCCCGAAACCACGGACAATGAGGAGCTTTACAATCTCGCGGACAAAGACATCCAGAATTACCTCATGGACGGCGCCGCCGGAGTCGTGATCTCCGCAAACACTTATTTCGAGACATTCGTGCATCCTCTGAACAAGGATTACGTCTGCTATTTCGAAAATGCGGACATCAAACCGCACGGACGTTTCTGTCTCCGCGAACCCGCATTCGCGATCGGCGCGTTCGACGCTCTCGAATACGTCTCCGGCGGACAGCCCCTCGGAAGCATCGGGCGCGACGCCGAAACCCGCGAATTCGCACAGGCTTACGGTGCGCTTCCCGCGAAGAAGTTCAACCTTGTCCCCGGCATCACCGATCCAGCCGTTGCGCGCTTCCTCCAGACGCCGGAAGGCACCTACTTCTATGTCGTCAACCTCTTCCATGACGATGTGACGGTCCGTATTGACTTCAGCCGGAACCTTCCCTACATCGATCTCTCCACGGATCAGAAATTGTCCGGCGGAACGATCGTCCTGAAGCCGTTCCAGCTCCGTTCCTTCCTCTTCCCGAATGAAAAAGTCGAACTCAAAAAACTGGAATTCGTCAGCGTCGGAAAAGAGACCGTTCCCTTCTACCGGAAACGGATCGCCGCGCTGAAAGCCGCCGCGGACATGCTGGAAAAAGGAAAAGTCGATGTCGCCGAGGAACGCAAAGACATCGCCCTTCTCGAAAAAGCGTTTGCGGAAAATCGTTTCGCGGAGGTGACGCGCCTCGCCTTCTGCCGCCGCATGAACCAGCTTCTGATCAAGGAAAAGAACATTGCCCTTCTCATCCGGCAGCAGAAAATGATGGATCAGGGACATTACGCGGTCAACTGCGGGTCGTCTTCCTTCTACACGGCCCCGGACGGACGCTTCTTTTTCCCGGATCAGGCATTCAACGGCAAATACGGCTATTTCGGAACGTACAATTCCATCACACGGGAAACGAAAGGGCTGCACGGCACGGATCTCCCGGAACTTTTCAAAACCGAAGCCTACTCTCTTCATGGGTATAAATTCAAACTTCCAAACGGGATTTACAAAATAATCTTTCACATGAAGGCCGGGTTCAATCCGAACTACAAGCCGGGCGTCTACCGTTTCACTGTTTCGGCCAACGGAAAACCGATCCTGAACAGCATCGACCTCCATGAAGCCTCGGGCGGGGATTTCAACAAGGCGCTGAAATTCACCGCCGGAGGAATACCCGTCACAAACGGCGAACTCGTCCTGAACTATCGGATCAATCCGGACGAACGCGATAAAACAAAAAACACGACCGTCTGCCTCGCGAACGGCATCGAGATCATCAAAGAAAAATAAGGAAGCTTTCCGATGAAAAAGAAATTCCTCATGCTTCCGGTGTTCGCAGGGCTTCTCGGTCTTTGCGCCTGCGCCCATACGGAATCCCTCGTGGCGGAATACACCGCGTCCGATCCCGGCACGGATCCCTCCTCCAAAGCATGGCAGCGGACGGATGCCTATCCGTTCCTTCCCTATTCGGCAGGCCCGTGGTATGAGGAAATCGAACAGGCTTCCGGAATGAAGGGACACGTTCTTGAACCGGGCAACGTCCGTCTGCTCTGGAACCGGAAATTCCTGTACGTATGTATCACAATGAAAGACAGCGATCTGGCGGATCAGTCCCTCCGCGACCAGACCCATATTTTCACGCAGGCAGACACCGTGGAATTGTTTCTCCGGGAGGAAAACCATCCCTGCTACTGGGAGATTTACGGAAGCGCCGCCGGACGCAAAACCTGTTATTTCTTTGCCGGACGCGGTCTGCTCGGTCTGCCGGGAAACAATGTCTATGAACATCAGATCGAGGTCCGCGCCGTCTGCGATGGCACGCTCAACAAAGGAACCGACAGGGACCGTTCCTGGACGCTCTTCTTCAAGATCCCCGAGGAAAACCTGACGAGGCACGGAACGGAATGGAAACCGGGCGCGAAGTGGAGAATCCTCTTCGTCCGCCACAATTATTCCGTGTATCTCCCCAGCCGGGAGGTGAGCGTGTGTCCGGCGTTCAATGCGAAAAATCCGCACTTTTACGAGGAATATGGAAAACTGATTCTGGCTCCGCCGGAAAAATGATAAACTCGAAGGATTGGTTCTCATGGAAAACAGTGTGAAACATTTCAAACTCTCCTATCCCGCGTGGAGCGTCACGTGGAACGGAAAAACCATCTGCAAGCGTCCGACGGAGGACTTCATCACGCAGATCGAGGACTTGAAATCAGTCGGCATCGACGAGCTGATGCTGACTGGATATCATTGCGAAGAACCTGCGGATTTCGACATGGATGAGGAAACGCTCCGGCTCGGAAACCTTCTGCGCGAACGGGGCATGAAGGGGGCGCAGCACCATTCTCTCACCAGCTTTTACACCACCCCCGGAGAATCGCAGGACGAAGTGATCCGCCGGATGAAAAAATGCATAGACTACACGGCGAACCTGAACACGGATGTCGTAGTCTTCCACGCAATGAAATTTCTGGGAAGCACGGATGCCGGAAAGGATGTCGAGCGCGACCTGAAAGAAGCCATCCGCAAGACCTCTGCGGACGCGGTCATGGAAACGCTCTGCTCCAATCTTCATGCCGCCGGAGAATACGCGAAGGAACGCGGCGTGCGGATCGCCGTCGAAAATCTCGACCGTTTCACGCCTTGGTGCGGGATGGAACACCTTCCGGAAATCGTGCGGGGCGCGGACTCGGAGGCGGTCGGGTTCTGCCTCGATACAGGCCACGCGTGGTGCGGCGGAATCGATCCGGCGAAGTGGGTGCCGGTCATGGGAGACAAACTCTTCACAACGCATGTCCACGACAATCACGGGCTTCCGGAAAAATTCATCGGATACGACGGCCTCATCGACGTCGTCAACGAGCCTCTGGACGAACATCTCCCGCCCGGATTCGGCACGATCTCATGGAAGGATTTCATCCGCGCCCTCTGGAAACTCGGATATGACCGGACCGTCAATTTCGAGTCCAACGGCTGGCCCGGTCTGGAAAAGAAGGATTCTTACGAGTGCGCCATCCAATTCTGGAGAACCTGCGAACTGCTTTCGATCCAACGGATAAAATGAGAAGGGAGTGCATCATGAAGAGAGAAAAGAGGGGGTTCACATTAATAGAACTCCTGGTCGTGGTTTCAATCATCGCGATTCTGGCGGGACTTCTGCTTCCGGCGCTGACCCGGGCGCGCGACATGGCGAAACGCATCAGCTGTCATTCCAACGTCCGGAACCTGAACCTTTGGAACATCTCCTATTCCAGTGATTCCGGGGGTTGGTCGACTCCTTATGCCCTGCTGGGAAAAAGATGGTATGACCTTTTCAACACGCTCGGTTATTCGGGAACAGTCTCCGTGACGGTCAATTCGAATAAGAAAAACATCAATTACATCTTCCTCAAGATGCGCTGTCCGTCGAACCGTCTGACGCAGGAAGGCGTGGTGGCTGCCCATCCCGCCGACTGGTTCAATTATTTCAGCACGATTGCCTCTTACGGACTCAACGGCAACATGGGATATACTGAATCCTCGTCGCCCCTTTCCTCGGTCAACCTCATCAAAACCGCCAGAGTCAAACATCCATCCCGCCGTCTGGTCTTCGCCGACAAGGCGGAAGCCGTGGCATCAAGCGACCTGATGGCATGTATCGACGGCTCAAACCGTCCGATTCACGACCGTCACAACCGTTCGACTCCCATCGGTTTTCTGGATGGACATGCGGAATCGCGCGACCCGGCCAAGGTCAATCCGCTCGGAACGGTTGTCGGTTCCTGCAATCCTTATAACAACAGCATCGTTACACCAACCATCGTATCAGGAACGCTCAATACGTCTCCCGTCGACCTCCGGTATCTGTGGGGGATGAACGGAGGCATCGGCGACTACCGTTACGATTACCCGTAAACAAGAAAGACCGCATCCATAAAATGAACGATCGTATCAAATATTATCTCTTCGACATCGACGGAACGCTCACCCGCTACCGGGACACGGTAAAGCCTGAGAACTTCCTCCACAGGAATTTTCTCTTCCCGATCCTCCGCGACATGATGGTGGAGCGCGGCATGGGAAAACTTGAGGCCGAGGACAGCATTCTCCGGGTCATGAAACAAGTGCCGTTCTGGGACTACACCGACTTCATTTCGGAATTCGATCTGCCCGCGAAGGAAGCGTATGAACGCATGGTTCAATGGCATGAAGAGAATCTGGACCCGTATCCCGACGCCGTCGCAATGGTTCATGAGTTCTTCAAGGCGGGAAAGATTCTCTTCATCATCAGCAACAACCCCTACTCCGGGTGCTGCATGAAATTGCGCCGGTGCGGTCTGGGCGATGAATTCGGATCGCCCTTTTTCCGGCGGATTTTCAGCACGGACAAACTCCGCGGATGCAAGGGCGAACCAGGGGTATGGAAACGTGCGCTCGACCAGATTTTCGACGACCCGGCGCGAATCGGCGTTGTAGGCGACAACCCCGTCGAGGACGGCGATCTGCCGCGCTCTCTCGGGGTCGGGGAAACGATTCTTCTTCCGCGCGGACAAATTCAGCGCGGCATTGATACCATGAAAAAAGAAAGTATGAACTGACATGATGAACGACCGGAAAAAAGTGCTCGGCGCGTGGCTCGGCAAAGCCGTCGGAGGAACCCTTGGACAACCCTGGGAAGGCTGCCGCGGACCGCTCGCCCTCACCTTCTACGATCCCGTCCCGACCCGGATGATGCCCAACGACGACCTCGATCTTCAGGTGGTCTGGGCCTGCCGTCTCGCGACCGACTGGAACGCGACCGTCTCCCTGAAGAATTTCGCCGACGCATGGCTGCACAATATCGGGTTCCCCTGCGACGAATACGGCGTCGTCATCCGGAACCTCAAGCTCGGTATTCCGGCCCCGTATTCGGGACGTTACGACAACTGGTTCACGGACGGCCTCGGCGGGGCCATCCGCGCGGAAATATGGGCGGTCCTCGCGCCGGGCGATCCGGAGCGCGCCGCAAAACTCGCCGGGATGGACGCCAGCCTCGATCACGACGGCAATGGAATCTACGCAGAACAGTTTCTCTCCGCGATGGAAAGTTACGCGTTCGTGGAATCCGATCTGAATAAACTCATCGCGAAGGGACTCTCCCTGATTCCGTCGGAATCGCGTCTGCACAAGGCTCTTTCCGACACGGTTTCCTGGTGCGGAGAAGGACTCGATTTCCACGCGGTCCGGGAACGGATCATGACACATCAGGGGAGCCCGAATTTCACGGATGTCAAGATGAACCTCTCCTTCATGGTCGCGGCGCTGCTGCTGGGCAAGGGCGATTTCGAACGAACGGTCTGCCACGCGGTCAATTTCGGGCAGGACGCCGACTGCACCGGGGCAACCGTCGGGGCGATCCTCGGCATCATCGATCCGGATTCGATTCCCGCCCGCTGGCTGGCGCCGATCGGCCGCGCCCTGATTCTGAATCAGGGAATCACCGGAATCCGCCCACCCGCCACACTGGACGATTTCACCGATCTTCTTATTTCCCTGCGCGAAAAACTCCGGGTGGAGGAAGAGGTGGTCCCGCCGCCCGATCTGACGGAATTTCAGATTTCCGTCCGACGTTCGGTGTTCCATCCGTGGTTCGCGCTGGACTTCCGCAAATTCAAGCCCGTTCCTGCCGAAGACGCGGAGGAGATTCTCCTTCCCGGAAATCTGGTCACGGTCGATTTTTCGGATCTTCCGCCGGAATCCCTGCTCCTGCTGGAAACGGAATTCGAACTGGAGGAGGACCGCGTCGTTCATCTGCTGGTGAACACCCCCGCCAACCTCCGCGTCTGGCTGGACGGCGAATACTGTTTCGGACGGGAAGGGGGGGAGATGGTGCCCGCGTTTCACCGTGCACAGCTCAACCAGTTCGCAGCGCCTTTCCTGAAGAAGGGACGCCACACTCTCCGGATGGGGCTGGCTCCGGCGGCGGAAGGGATGAAGTCCGCCGAACTGCTTTTCGGCATCGCGGATGAAAACGACCAGTGGTTTCCCCGTGCGTTTTACCTCAAGGGAAGGGAATCCGGAAAATGTTGTTCCGACTGACGTTTCTGTTATTTCTCGTAATCGCCGTGCCGAGCCTTCCGGCGCAGGAGACGGTGGAGGTCGGTCATTTCTTCAAGCCCGACAAGATGGACTCCGGCTACACGAGCGAACTGATTCATTTCATGGAAAAGAACCCGGATATCCGCGTGGAACAATGGGCCGGCTTGATCCTGCCGGGCGGAAATGCCGGACTCATGATGTCCCTTGCCGGGAATACCGCGCCCGACATCGGATTGAGTTATTTCCACCTCATCCGGAACGAGATCAAGCAGGAATTTCTGTATCCGCTGAACGAATGGATCGGGGAAGACGCCAACAGTAACGGCCGGATCGACGACGCCGAGGCGAAGTGGCCCCGTTGGAAGGAGTTTCCGCCGATCCTGCGGACCGTGGCCACTTCCGGAGGCAAAATCTACGGGCTTCCCCTGCCCGTGAAAAGCATCTGCGCCGTCCTCTACCGCACGGATTTTGTGGAAATGGCCGGACTGGACCCAAACCATCCGCCCGAAACATGGGACGAGTTCACGGTCTGGTGCCGCCGTCTCACGGATGCGAACAAGACCATTCCCGGCGCCCTCACGCAGAACGGACAGCGCGCCATCCTGATTCCTTCCAACGGATTCCTTTTTCTGCCGTGGATTCAGTCGGCGGGCGGGGAGCCGATCGTGCAGTACCGGACCAGTCCGAAAACAGGCAGAAAATACTGTTTCGCGCAGAATGAAACGGTTTTTCGCACCCCGGACGGCGAGGACCTCTCGCGGGAGCCCTCCGATTGGCGTTGCAACTTCGACTCCCCGGAAGCGTTTCAAGCACTGGACTTCCTGTATCGTCTGCGCTGGGAAAAATGGGTCAGCATCGACGGAAAACCGGTCAGCCTGAAGGAGGCCCGGAAACAGGGGCTTCATTTCAAGGAAAAAGACATCGTGACGGGCGTGGCCCGGAGCTCCAGCGGACAGCGCGGCGAAAGCGGGTTCGAACTGCTTTCGCGCGGGGAAGTCGTCATGCTGATCGGCATGGTCGAAGACCTCAAACAGGTCGGCACGCAGGCCAATATCGACCCGTCGCTGCTGGCATGGTTCCCCTTCCCCGCCGCGCCCGGACCGAAAGGACGCCGCGTCATTCAGACTCAGAACCATTACGCGGTCATGTACACGGGCGTTTCCAAGCGCTCCAAAAGGGAACGGGACGCCGTCTGGAGAACCCTCAACGCCATCACCGGCGACCGCATCGTGGAGCGGGATGTGGCGTCCAAGGTGCTGGAGGGCATGGCCCGCTTCGTCTCGCCGTCGGACCTGAAACGGTTCGGCTATGAGGAATACATCCGGGACATTCCGCCCGCGATCAGGAAGAACTTCTCCGATCTGGAAGCGGGGAAAATCCTTTCCTTCACCGAGCCGTGGACCGGCTACTGGCTCCTGATCGACATGGCGCTGAACAACGAATGTCTCGGCATCATGCTCGGGGCGCTCGGGGAGGATTTCGACAGCCGGGGCGCCCTCCTCGAAGTCAACCGCAAGGCGAACTCGGGACTGATGTTCGCTCTGCCGGAAAGCACCCTCGCGAAATGGCGTCCCGTCGCAATGTCGATCCTGATTCTCGTCCTTCTGGCAACCGCGTTTCTGATTTTCATCATCGTGAAATCTTTCCTGAAAAAACGCGCGGACGGAAGCCGTTCCGTCTACAAGGGCTACCTGCCGCTCCTCCTGATTTTCCCCGCCGTTCTCCTCATTCTTCTGTGGCAGTACTATCCGCTGGGACGCGGTCTGCTGATGGCCTTTCAGGATTACCGGGTGACCGGCAATTCCACTTTCACGGGACTGGACAACTTCATCAATCTGGGGCTTGACCCTGCCTTCTGGAAAAGCATCGGGCGGACCGTGTATTTCGTCACGCTGAATATGCTTTTCGCTTTCACGGCGCCCATCATTCTGGCGATCATGCTGACCGAGATCAAGCACCTCAAAATTCTCTTCCGCACGCTGTTCTTCCTGCCCCAGATGACCAGCGGAATCGTCATCGCGCTGATGTGGAAACTCATGTACAACCCGACCCCCGCGGGCTTCTTCAACCAGATGATCGCGTATCTGAACTATCTGCCGTTCGTGAACATCCGGCCGCAGGCATGGCTTCAGGACCCGTCGCTGGCGATGATCTGCTGCATCATCCCGACCGTGTGGGCGTCGATGGGAATGTCCAGCCTGCTGTATCTTGCGGCGCTGCACTCCATCCCGCCGGACCTCTACGAAGCGGCCGAGGTGGACGGCGCGGGCTTCCGTTCAAAACTCTGGAACATCACACTTCCCACGCTGATGCCGCTGATCATCATCAGTTTCGTCGGGACGTTCATCGCCACGTTCCAGAACATGGGCAACATCTTCCTCCTGACGTTCGGAGGACCGGGCGAAGCCACCACCGTGATCGGGCTGAAAATCTGGGTGGAGGCCTACGTGAATCTCCGTTTCGGCATGGCCACCTCCATGGCGTGCCTTCTCGGAACGCTGCTGATCGGGCTGACCTACGTGCAGATCCGTTTCCTTGGCAAGGTGGAATACAAACGGGCGTCGGACTGAAAGGAGCAAACGCAATATGAGTCTCATCGGCGACATCGGACGCAAAACCTTCAAGAACCGCTGCATCATGGCCTCGATCTACCTCTCGCTGTGCCTGATGGGATTGACCATGGTGGTCCCGTTCCTGATCACGATCACCGGAAGCGCGTCCAACGACTTCGACTACGAACGCTACAGCCCGGTTCCACGTTATCTCTGGTCGAAAAAAGACCGCTTCGTCAAGGCGCTGGTCCCCTATTTCAACCAGACCCGGAACTGGCAGAAACAATTCGCCGCTTATGCCCCCGGCCTTCCATCCCACTGGACGTCCTGGTCCTCGATCGGACGCGACCGCGAAGGCGTGGACCGTTTCGCGGAAAAATACCGGCGTGAAAGCAATCCCGTAAGAGCCGCCGACTACGCGGAATTCACGGCGACCTACCCCCTTTCCGACTGCGTGGTCTTCGCCCGGAACATGGACACCGTTTCCTTCCTGATCTCGGACTATTCGGAAAAATATAAACGCCTTCATCCGGAAGACTCTTCCTCCGGGACCAGCCTTCAGCTCAAGGCGCTTGCCCTGCTCGGGAAGGAATGGCATATCCCGTTCCGGAGTTTCTACGACATCAGCATGAACGCCGAGATGCTCTATCCGATGGATTTTCAAGGCTGGTTTCCCGATCGGACCAGTCCGAAATACCAGGCATACGAACGGTTCAAGGAAGCCGCCGCGGCACAGCGTTTCACGCCGGGCGTCCAAAGCGCGTGGAAGAAGTTCCTGAAAGAAAGAAATTATGCGGGTAATCCCGTTTTCCCAGTCGAAAAAGACGCCCCCGCCGAACTCCGCAAGCTCTGGCTTGAGTTCCACAAACAGATTGTCCCGGCCTCGCCCGCGGTTCCCTACGCCATGCGCGCCGTGTGGTATGCGTATCTGGAATCCGAGGATAACGCCCTCCGCAATAACGGAAGGAAAATCAACATTTCCGAATACAACCGCCTCTGCGGCACGAACTACGGGTGGCTCGCGAAAACGCCCTTCCCGATTCCCGATTCTTTCCCGGCGGAAATCCGGGATGTCTGGACCCGTTTCCGGCAGGAAAACTATCCCCTGCGGCTGGTCAAAATCACGCCTGCGCCGGAACTCGACCGCGAGTTTCAGGCCTTCGTCGGAAAGAACATCCGGTCTCTGAAAACGCTCAACCTCCTGCTGGGGACGGACTACCGTTCCATGAAAGAGCTGAAGTTGTCCGCCGAACCGCCGGCAGGGAACTCGCCCGCCGTCACCAACCGTCGCGACCTCTGGAAAAATTTCGTGAAGACGCTTCCCGTCGGGCGCAAGGAATTCCATTCCTCCGAAATGGCCTATCAGAAGTTCCTTCTGAAAAAATACGGTTCTCTGGAGGAGATCAACCGGGCGCAGGGCACCCGTTGCCGATATGTCGAAGAGATTTTTCCGCCGTTCATGGACGCCTATACGGTCACGTTTTCAAAGATCGGAAACGCCATGGCGTTCTTCCCCGTCTTCGAGAACTACGCGATGGTATCGGACTATCTGCTGTTCAACGGGAACGCGGTCTGGGTCACGCTTCTCCTGATCGCCATGACCCTTTTCTTCACGCTCACGGTCAATCCGCTGGCGGCGTACGCGCTGAGCCGGTTCAACCTGCGGTGCCGTCAGCAGATTCTGATCTTCATGCTCGCAACGATGGCGTTCCCGGCCATGGTCAGCGCGATTCCGGCGTATCTGCTGATGCGCGACCTCGGACTGCTGAACACCTTCTGGGCGCTGGTGATTCCCGGCGCGGCCAACGGCATGAGCATCTTCATCCTCAAGGGCTTTTTCGACAGTCTGCCGATGGAGCTGTTCGAGGCGGCGACGATCGACGGAGCCAGCGAATTCCAGATCTTCCGGGTTGTGGCGATGCCGCTCGTGAAGCCTATTCTGGCGATCAACTGCCTGAACGCGTTCATCGCCGCCTACAACGGCTGGGAATGGGCGCTGATCATCTGTCAGGACAAGTCCATGTGGACGATCGCGGTGTGGCTGTACCAGGCCAGCATGAACTGGTCGTCGACGCCGTGGATCATCAGCGCGGGCTTTGTGCTGGCGTCCGTTCCGACACTCGCGGTGTTCATCGCCTGCCAGAAGATCATCCTTCGGGGGATCATCATTCCCAGCATGAAGTGAGCCGGAGCTCACTCAGGCGGGAATATCGACATTCGCGATAGACTCGACAACCATGGACGGCTGAAAAGCGTATTCGGAAAGCTCTTCCCGTTTCGTGTTGCCGGATAGCACGAGGATCGTTCTGTAACCCATCTGGACGCCGCCCAGAATGTCGGTTTCCATGGTGTCGCCGATCACGGTGGTTTCCTCGGCGGAAAGCCCGATCTCCTTGCGCGCCTCGCGCATCATGATCGGACTGGGTTTGCCCAAGCTGAACGCCTTGACGCCCGTGGCGGCTTCCAGCATGGCCACGATCGCCCCGCAGCCCGGACGCATCCCGTTGGTCGTCGGGCAATTCGGGTCCGGATTGGTGGAGATCAGTTTCGCGCCCTTGAAAATCATGTTGACCGCCAGTTCGATGGCCTCCATATTCATGGTGCGTCCCTCGCCGACGATCACATAATCGGGATCGGAATCCACCACGGCGTAACCGTTGTAGTGGAGCGCATGGAGAAGTCCGCCTTCCCCGATGACGAACGCCGTGCCGTCGGGCTTCTGCCGTTTGAGGAAACGGGCCGTTGCCATGGCACAGTTAAAGACCTGCTTTTCCGTAATATTGAATCCGAGACGGTTCATCTTGATCGTGGTGTCGCGACGGGTCCGCTGACTGTTGTTCGTGAAAAATGTGAAAGGGACTTTCCTGTCCACAAGAGAGTTGATGAATTCGCACGCGCCGGGGATGACCGTCTTACCGCGGTAGACCACGCCATCCATGTCAATCAGAAATCCGTTTTTCATTCTTTTCTTCCTTTCATTCACAGGGAAACCGGATTCTTCGAGCGAACGCTTTCCGCTCATGAACCGGAAATATTTTCCTGCGAAAAAACGGAGGCGTCACGCTCTCCGTGAAAATACGCTTTTTCTTTAGCATTTTACATGCCAACCATTCCTTTTCTGCATAAAACAAGCAGGAATCCGCTGAAAACCATAAAACGGAACGGAAGATATAAGAACAGATAAATAATACATTTTTGTAATTCATTAAATCAAAATTACATTTTTGTATCACATTACATCTACCGGGAACATTGTTCCGGAACATCTGTCTGAATTCTTCGGATGAGACGGACCTGCCTGAAATCGGGAAAACATCTGATTTTTTTGAGAAGGTTTTTAACTTAAACGGTTCTTTGATTTGCAGAAACGCCGTTACGGTGCTATACTACCGGAGATAGGATTTGCCGGATGATCCGCAACCATTGACAAGAGTGTGTCACGTCATGATTGTTGTTATTGCGACAGAAAATGAAAAGAGTCCCGCGTACAGCGAGGTCCTGGACCCACTGAAAGATAAATGGTTCTTTTTTTCACCAGGGGAAAAGACTGACGCACAGATTTTGTCTCTGAAGCCGAATGTGATCCTGGTTTCACACAAAGACGCGGTCGCTCACTGCAAAGCCTTGCTGGAAGCGGGAGGACATGACCGCGAATTCCGCATTCTGGCCCTGCTGCCGGAAGAAAATGCCAACGATACAATTCTGGCACGGGTGGAAGGGGCGGATTCCTGCCTTGCCCTGCCGGTAAACGGCAATGTGCTTCGTCATGCCATCAAGAACGAGATGGTGGCCGCCCGGCGTACGCTGGAAGCCCATTCGATCATCAATACGAAAACCATCGTCGGAAAAAGATACGAGCTCAAAAAACTCCTCGGCATCGGACTCCGTTCCTCCGTTTTCCTGGCCTATGACCGGGTGCTTGGAAGAAGCGTCACCTTCAAGCTGCTCCGCAAGATGATCCTCAATTATCCCGAGGTCATCGGCGAATATCTCACGGAAGCCAACAAACTGCTTCAGCTGGAGTCCCCCTTCCTCGCCAGACTCATTGAGATCGGAGACTGGAACGGGACGCCGTTTCTGGTCTATGACGTCCCGGAGGCAAAAAACCTTTACGAACTGCTCCGTGACAAGGAAGTGACGGAAGACCGCATCCAGCGGATCGGGCTCTCCGTAGTGCGCGCGCTGATCGAGATGAAACATGCGGGAATCCTTCACTTCAACATCAAACCGGAAAATATCCTCTGCATCGGGGGAATCTGTTTCCTGATCGACTTCGGACTGGTCTCGCTGGTCGAAGCGCCGTTGAACAACTCCTGTTTCCCCTACTGGGGCGACTCGGCTTACTCCAGTCCGGAATTTTTCTCTCCGGCCGTGACGCTCACCGCGCGGAGCGATATTTATTCCCTCGGGGTGGTTCTCCACACGCTCGCCACACGCAGCAACCCTTTCATGGGATACCATTACCTGATCGCGGAAAAACGCCATTTCATCCCCGACCTCCTTGCCATCCCGCGCGACAAGTTCACACAGAACTTCATCATCACCGTGGAAGCCATGACCCTGATCCGGCCGAGTGCGCGGCCGCGTCTGCGGGATCTGGAAGTCATTTTTTCGCAGGCGATCGCCCTTGCCGGCGCAAAAGTTCCGCAGGTTCAGGAAAAAATGCTCAATTCCGACCGTCGTTTCAAGGAACATGAGGAAGAGCACGACGCCGAGGAATCCAAGGAATTCCTGAAAAACACCGATACCTCGTCTATTGTCCGCAGCCGTTCCATCCGGAACTATCCTCCGCCGCCGAAAGAACCTGAAGTCAAAGACCTTCCATCCCTCTTCCAATATTTATGGAAACGCAAAAAGCTGGTAACGACTATCCTCGTCATGACCACGCTTCTGCTTGTCGGCGGATATTATCTGGGAAAAAGAGAGGTCAAGCCGATCTATTTCCATCAGGGCCCCCTGACGATGTTCACCTGTTACAGCGGACATTCTCAGCCGTTGCGGACCCTGGACTACCGGACCGTCAAATGTCCAAGGTGCGGCGACCGGACCTCGCCGTCCTACACCTGCAACAAATGCAAGAAAACCTTCGGACTTTCCCTGTGGCCGCTGAGGGACATGACCGAAGATGAATGCAAGGATTTCGAAAAAAAGCTTTCCGTCTGCCCGTTCTGCAAATCCACGGACATCCATCCGACCCCGCTTCCGGTCAAGAAGCCAGAAACCTCCAAGTCCGGCAGAAAACGCTGACGCGTTCTTCCTATCGGCAGGAAAAGGTTTTTTTCAAGAAACAGGCGCTTCCTCCTTTTTTTTCTCCGATTCAGTGCTATATTTGGAGTGATACGAATTCTTTTGATGATATTTTGATAATATTTTGAGGAGACCTTCTGTTTCATGGCGAACATCAGGATTCCGTACGGACGAACCCATCTGAGCGCTTCACTGGAAGATGGAAAACTGCTGGGAATTTACCATTCTTCCCTGCCTCCGCGGGCGGAAAACGAATCCGCTGAAGTGTCGCGCGCCCTCGACGCCCCCATCGGAAGCGAAAGGCTGGAGGAGCTTGCCCGCAAGGCGAAAAACGCCGTCGTCATCAGCAGCGACCACACGCGCCCCGTCCCAAGCCATATCCTCATGCCGCTGATTCTGGAACGTCTGCGCCGTTACAATCCGGCCATTGACATTACGATTCTGATCGCCACCGGCTTCCACCGTCTCACCACAAAGGAAGAACTCGTCGGCAAATTCGGCGAAGAAATTGTCGCACGGGAAAAAATCGTGGTCCACGATTCTTCGGACCCATCGCAGCTGAAAGCCATCGGAACCCTGCCCTCCGGCGGCGCCCTCATCGTCAACCGGCGGGCCGTGGAAACGGACCTGCTGGTCGCCGAAGGCTTCATCGAACCGCACTTTTTCGCAGGATTTTCCGGCGGACGCAAAAGCGTGCTTCCGGGAATCGCCTCCCGGGAAACCGTCTTGGCCAACCACTGTTCCGAGTTCATCATGAGTCCGTATGCGCGCACGGGGATTCTGGAAGGAAATCCGATCCACCGGGACATGCTTTTTGCCGCGAAGACCGCGAAACTGGCCTTCATCGTGAATGTGGTCATCGACGGCGACAAGAAGATTATTGCCGCGTTCGCCGGAGACTCCGAAGCCGCGCATAAGGCAGGCACGGCATTTCTGGGGAAACACGCCCGGATCGAAGTTCCGGAAGCGGACATTGTCGTCACAAGCAACGGCGGCTACCCCCTCGACCAGAACGTCTATCAGGCGGTCAAGGGAATGACGGCGGGCGAAGCGGTCTGCCGTGAAAACGGGGTCATCATCCTGTGTGCGAGTTGTTCCGACGGACACGGAGGCGAATCATTTTACGAGCATCTGCGCGCCGCCTCGCCGGAACGGATTCTGGCCGAAGCGGCAAAGGTCCCGCGCGACAAAACCGAGCCGGACCAGTGGGAATATCAGATTCTCGCCCGAATTCTCGCAAAGCATACCGTCATCATGGTCACTTCCGATTGCGACCACCGGATGCTCCGGGAGATGAAACTGGAAACCGCATCCACGCTCGGAGAAGCTCTCGCGCGCGCATTCGAACTTTGCGGACGGGAGGCCCGGGTCGCGGTGATCCCGGACGGCGTTTCCGTCATCGCGGCAAAACAAAAATCGTGAATTCCATATAATAGCAAGTAGGGGAAAAACATGCACATCATTGTGTGTATCAAGCAAGTGCCGGGAACGGCGCAAGTAGAGATCGATGAAAAGACCGGCGTGCTGAAACGCGACGGCGTCGCCTCGAAAATGAATCCGTTCGACCTGTTCGCGATCGAAAGCGCCATGCGTCTCAAAGCTCTTTACGGCGGCACGGTGACCGTCCTCACCATGGGACCGCCGCAAGCAGAGAAGGCTGTCCGGGAAGCCTTCATGATGGGCGCCGACGACGGATTCATCCTTTCCGACCGCAAATTCGGCGGAGCCGATGTGCTCGCAACGTCCTACACCATCGCACAGGGCATCCGCAAAATCGGGAAATTCGACCTGATCATCTGCGGGAAGCAGACCACCGACGGCGACACCGCCCAGGTAGGCGCGGAACTGGCGGAATTCCTTTCGATTCCGCACATCGCCAGCGTCACGAAAT